>NZ_JBHSBN010000021.1:0-119739 GCF_042650605.1 Micromonospora zhanjiangensis
CGGCGGTGGGCACCGACGTGTTGACCGGTTGCGCTCCGCCCGGGCCGGCGAACGACAGGAAGCCGTTGGTGGACACCCAGGCGCCGGCGTACGTCTTGCCGTAGAACGGCACCGGGAACGGGCAGCTCACCTGGGTGACCGCGTCGTCGCCGGTCAGCGGCAACACGGTGTCGTCGGCGGGCAGGAACGGTCGCGGCTCGGTGGTCCTGGTGTACGTGGTCAGCGTCGGCGGGGCCCCGGTCAGCGCCAGGTCCACCCGGCGGGTGACCCCGGCGACCACGGTCACCATGGCCGAGCCGCGCAGGTCGCCGGCCGCCGAGGCGGACACCGTGTACGCCCCCGGCGGCACCTCGCCGAACGTGTATGTACCGTCCGCCGCCGTGCTCTCCGACCGGCCGCCCGGGGTCAGGCTGACCGCCGCGCCCTGGATCGGCTGGCCGGTCACCGCGTCGGTCACCACGCCGGTGACGGTGCCGGTGGTCGGCGGCGGCGCCGGCGGCGTGAAGATCACCGCCCGGTTGTTGGCCAGCACCGGCTGGTTGAGCGAGTACTGCAGGGCGACCGTCCCGGTGGCGTTCTCGATCCCGACCGTGGCCGAGTCCCCCCGTTCCCGGTTCCCGGCCAGGTCGGCGTAGTTGAAGACGATCTGACCCGACTCGGCGATGCTCGCCTCGACGCTGATCCGGGCCGACGTCGAGCCGTACATCCCGACGTTGTGCCACTCGACCACGAACCGGCGGTCCGGCGCGGCCCCGATCACCGCCGTACGGACGCTGGAGTCCGGCCACACCCGCAGGTCGTCCCAGAACGGGTAGACGACGGCGTTCGGCACGGCCGGGTCCGGGACGGCGGTGTTCACCCCCCACGAGCGGCCCGGGTCGGTGAACGACAGCTTGCCGTTGATGTCCACCCAGGCGCTGGTGTAGCTCTGCCCGTAGAACCGGACCGGGAACGGCAGGGTGACCTTAATGATCGCGTCGTCGCCGGTCAACGGCAGCACCGTGGTGTCGGCCGGTTCGAACGGCCGGGCCGCCGTCGCGCAGGTGTAGCCGAAGCTGTCCGCGCAGCCGCCGGAACTGGTGAAGGCCGCCGTGTAGGCGGTCGCGGTCGCCGGGGCGGTCACCACGTGGGTCTGCGCGCCGGCGTCCGACCAGCCGTTGAAGACGTACGCGGTGCTGCTGGTCGACTGCGGGCTCGGCGCGCTGAGCGTGTTGGTCGAGCCGACGATGACGGTGACGGCCGCGGGACCGGTGTAACTCGCGCCGTTGGCGGTCACCTGCAACCCGGGCGGGTCGGTGGCCACGGTCAGGTTGACCGTCTGCGGGTCCAGCCGGAGGGTGGTGCTGCCGGTCAGGCCCACGCTGTCGGTCGCGGTCAGGGTCAACTCCAGATGCGACGGGTACTCGTGGTCCGGCGCCACGAACGAGCCCGCCGCCACCCCGACATCGCTCCGGACGACGTGTGTGTGGCAGCTGCCGGTGTTGTCGCAGTGCCGGTTGACCAGTTCCCAGGACAGTTTGCTGGCGGGCAGCGTGCCGTCCTGCGGGTCGGTGGCGTGCCCGCTGAACCGGACCGTCTGGCCCACCCGCCAGCGCAGCGTGCTGGCCGGGGTGTCGATCACCGGCACCGGTGCGCCGGTGGAGACCAGGATCTGCACCGATCTGGTGCTGACCAGTCCACCCAGGTCGGTCACCTGCAGGGTGGCCGAGTAGGTGCCCGGCACGGAGTAGGTGTACGCGGCGGTGCCGCCGGTCGCGTCGTACCTGCCGTCGGAGGTGAAGTCCCAGCGGTAGCTGAGGATGTCCCCGGCGTTCGGGTCGGTGGAGCCGGTGCCGTCGAAGGTCACCCGCAGCGGCGCCGTGCCCGAGGTGGGGGTGGCGGTGATGTCGGCCACCGGCGGTTGGTTGCCGGAGTTGTAGTGGAACCGGCGTACCGTGCCACCGGCCAGGTCGACGTAGTAGAGGTCGTTGTCCGGCCCGATCTGCAGGTCCACCGGGGTGGCCGCGGTCGGCGCGAAGGAGATGATCCGGGCCGGGTCGGGCAGGCCGTTCGCGCCGGTCGGCATGGCCCAGATGCAGCCGCGCGAGTAGTCGGCGAAGAACAGCGCCCCGGCGTACGAGGCCGGGTAGTTGCCGCCGGTGGCCGGGTAGAAGGCCACCCCGCTGGGGGACGAGCCGCCGGTCGGGCAGCTCTCCCCGGCCACCACCTGCTGGCTGTGCTGGTACGTGTAGTAGGGCGGGGTCACCACCGAACCGCCCGCGCCGTACAGGCTCTCGCACAGGTTGAGGTTGGCGCCGTCGTACCCGTTCTGCCGGTTGTTCCCCTCGTAGCAGGGCCAGCCGTAGTTGCGCACCGGACCGGCCGCCGGGTCGGCGATCCGGTCGATCTCCTCCCAGGTACGCCAACCGACGTCACCGGCCCACACCTCCCTCGTACCCGGTCGGAAGGTCCACCGGAACGGGTTGCGCAACCCGTACGCGACGATCCGCCGGGTGTTCGGGTCGGCGTTGCCGGCCAGCGGGTTGTCCGGCGGGGCGGCGCCGGTGACCGGGTCGAGCCGCAGCAGCGTCCCGGACAACCCGGTCGGGTCGCCGGGGGTACGCAGGTCCTGGCTGCGCAGCGCACCGCCCTCGGCGGTGGGTGGGGTCATCGGGCCGCCGGCCGCGGCCGGCGGGTCGCCGCACGGGTTGCTCGGGCTGCCGGCCTGGCCGTAGTCCACGAAGGTGGCCGAGGCGCCCTCGCCGCCGCTGACGTAGAGCTTGCCGTCCGGGCCGAAGCCGACGGCACCGATCGAGTGGCTCTCGATCTGCTGGCACCAGTCGTGCAGCAGCACCTGCTCGGCGCCGGTCATCACGTCCCCGTTCAACCGCAACCGGGACAGCCGGCTGCTGGCCACGCAGTTGTTCGCCGAGCCGCAGCGGTCGTTGTAGACCGGCGCCGGGCCACCGATCCGCCCGTCGTAGGTGTAGCTGACGTACAGGTACGGGTTGGCCGGGAAGTCCGGCGGTACGGCCAGCCCGATCAGGCCCAGGTCCTCGTAGTCGTACACCTCGGAGCTCAGGTCGGCCACGACGGTGGCGGTGGTGTCGGCCAGGCTGTCGTAGACCTTGATCACGCCGTTCTTCTGCCCCACGAACACCCGCCCGTCCGGCGCGAAGAGCAGCTTGGTGGGTCGGGTCAGCCCGGACAGCACCACCTGCTCGGTGAAGCCCGCCGGCGGGGCCGCGCCGGCGGGCTCGGCGCCGCCGGGCGGCAACCCGGTCAGCGTGCTCACCGACAACGCGGCCGCCAGCGTGACGGACAGTGCGCGGCTCGTGGTACGGAACATCGTGAACCCCCCGGTCGACCCGGTCGGACACCGGCAGGGGAATCCGGTGAATTACCTGATCAGAGCATCTACGGCGGACCGTCGGCCGGCTGTCGGGTGGCGGACCCGGGCGGGTGGGGTGACCGGACACATTCGGTCACCGACCGGGGCGCCGGCGATCGGCCGAACCGGCATTCCCGGCACCCGGTCGGACACCGACCGCCCCCGCACGCGGCGCGTCGTCGCTCATGGCGCCCGGTGCAGCGCCGGGCTGGCGCGGCCGCCCCCGCACGCGGCGCCGCGTCGCGCCGGCCGGAGCGGGCGGCACCGGCTCACCGGTAGACGAACCGGTGGACCGCACCGCCGGTGATGCTCACGTAGTAGATGTCGCCGCCGGGTCCGGTCACCAGTTGCACCGGCAGGCCGCTGGTGCGGCCGAAGGCGAGGATCTGCGTCGGGTCCGGTACGCCGCCGACGCCCGGCAGCATCGCCCACACGCAGGTACGCAGGTAGTCGGTGAAGAACAACGCTCCCCGGTAGGTCGCGGGATAGCCGCCGCCGGTGGTCGGGGAGAACGTCAGTCCGCCGATCGCGCCGCGGTTGGCCGCACAGGTGTCGACCGGGGTGATCATTTGGTTGTGCGCGTAGGTGTAGAACGGCGGGGTCACCGCCGCCGGGCCGGCCGCGTACAGGCTCTCGCAGAGACTGAGGTTGACCGCGTCGTAGACCGGCTGCCGTAGCATTCCCTCGTAGCAGGGCCAGCCGTAGTTGTGGACCGGTCCGGCGACCGGATCGACGATCCGGTCGATCTCCTCCCAGGTACGGAAGCCGACGTCGGCGATCCAGATCTCACCGGTGCCGGGCCGGAAGGTCAGCCGGAACGGGTTGCGCAGCCCGTACGCCACGATCCGCTGGACGTTGCGGTCGCGGCTGCCGTAGAGCGGGTTGCTGGGTAGGGGCGCCCCGCTGGGCGGGTTGACGCGGATCACCGTGCCGGACAATCCGGTCGGGTCGGCGGGGGTGCGGATATCCTGCGACCGGAGCGCGCCGCCCTGCGCGGTGGGCGGCATCATCATGCCGCCGACCGGGGCCGGTGGATCGCCGCACGGGTTGGTCGGATGGCCGAGTTGCCCGTAGTCGACGGCGTCACCGGAGGCGCCGTCGCCACCGGCGACGTAGAGCGACCCGTCCGGGCCGAACAGCACGTCACCCATTGAGTGCGTGTCGCTCTGCTGGCACCAGTCGTTCAGCAACACCTGCTCGGATCCGACCAAGGTGTTGCCCGAGATCCGCAGCCGGGAGAGCCGCCCGCTGGCGAGGCAGTTGTACAGCGCCGGGCAGGTGTCGTTGTAGACCGGTGCGACACCGCCGATCGGGGCGTCGTAGGTGTAGCTGACGTAGACGTACGGGTCGCGCGGGAAGCCGGCCGGCAGAGCCAGCCCGATCAGGCCGAGGTCCTCGTAGTCGTACACGTTGCGGCTCAGGTCCGCGAAGACGATCGGGGTGGTGTCGGTCAGGCCGTGGAAGATCTTGATGGTGCCGCGCTTCTCCGCGACGAACACCCGTCCGTCCGGCGAGAAGGCCACCGCGGTCGGCGCGACCAGCCCGGTGAAGACCGTCTGGTCGACGAAGCCGGGCGGCAGCGCCGAGCCATCCGCCGGCACGCGGCCGGCGGCCGCCCCGGTCGGTGCCGCCCCGGTCGGTGCCGCCATCACCGGTACGCCGAGAGCGACGGCGACGATCGCCGTCAGGATGCGGCGGAACGCTCGGGACATCTCCTGCTCCTCTACCGGTACTGCCGCGTTCTTCCTGGTCGACGCGGTGCGGTCGAGCATCAGCGTCGGCGCCGGACGAGGTCGCGCGCTGTCGCGGGAGCGACGCGCTCTTAGTCGACGATCGGACGTGATGTGCCGGATTAGCGGTGTTGATCTGTAAATAAAGCGACAAGACTCGCTAACTCGGTAACTTGCCCTGTTCACCCCGATCGAGCAAGGTTCGTGCTGGCATGCAGGGGACGAAGCGGCTGGTCAGCCGCATTTTCCAGCCGTAGTTCGTCCGCCGCCGCAGGGACGATGCGAGGTAGCAGAACATGGCCGACCGGCGCCAGCACGTCGTCATCATCGTGGTCAACCTTCCCGCCGAGCGGGACCGCCGGGTCATCCGGGAGTGCCAGGCGCTGGAGGCCGCCGGCTACCGGGTCAGCGTGATCTGCCCGCGCGGTCCGCGCGGGCTGACCCGGTTGCCCGGCACCACGGCCACCCGGATCCGGTCGTTCCCGCAACCCCTGGCCGGCGCCGGGGTGCTCTCCTTCGCCGCCGAGTTCGGTTGGGCGCTGCTCGCCGTGACCGGCCGGTTGATCGGGATCATGCTGCGCGACCGGGTGGACGGGGTCCAGGCGTGCAACCCGCCGGACGTCTTCTGGGTGGTCGGGCTGGTGGTGCGGGCGCTGGGCCGGCCGTTCGTCTTCGATCATCACGACCTGAGCCCGGAGTTGTACCAGTGCAAGACCGACCGGCCCCGGCGGTCGGTGCTGGCCGTACTGCGGCTGCTGGAACGGCTCTCCTGGCGCTGCGCCTCGGCCGTGGTGGCCACCAACGAGTCGTACCGGGAGTTGGCGATCAACCGGGGCGGTTGCGATCCCGACCGGGTGGTCGTGGTGCGCAACGGGCCGACCCTGGCGGAGGTCGGTGCGGTCGGCTCCACCGTGCCGGCGCCGCGCGGCCCCGCCGGCACCGGCGGTGCCCGGGCGACCACCGCCGACGCGACCCGGCACACCATCGTCTACCTCGGCGTGATCAACCCGCAGGACCACGTCGACCTCGCGGTGCTGGCCGCCGAACGGCTGCGCGCCCTGCGCCCGGCCGACGACTGGCGCCTGGTGGTGGCCGGCGACGGTGACTCGCTGGCCGACCTGCGGCGGCTGACCGCCGAGCGCGCCGTGGACGACGTGGTGGCGTTCACCGGCTGGCTGGAGGCCGACCAGGTCGACGCGCTGCTGCGGTCGGCCTCGATCGCCCTGCAACCGGATCCGCCCAGCCCGATGGCCGAGCTGTCCACAATGGCCAAGACCGTGGAGTACGTCGCCCGCGGCCTGCCGGTGGTGGCCGCCGACCTGCTGGAGACCCGCCGCACCGCGGGTTCGGCGGCCCGGTACGTGCCCACCGGCAGCCCGGACGAGCTGGCCCGGGCGCTCGACCAACTGCTCAGCGACGTGGCCGGACGGACCGCGATGCGGGAGGTGGCACGGCGGCGGTTCACCGAGGAACTCGCCTGGGACCACCAGGTGAAGTCATACATCCGACTCTGGCGCCGATTGCTGACGCCATCGGATTTGCGTTACAACTCGACTGCTCTGAGTAACGGGACCGATTCCGTGCGCCATATCCCGGGTCAACCCCGTTGACCGGTCCGGCGCCATTGCGACCACTGGAGGGCCCTCCCCCATGGACCTGCTCGACCTGCTGAAGCTCGTCGCCCGACGGTGGTACGTCACGGTGCCGGCCGTCGTGCTCACCCTCGCGACGGCGGTGGCGCTCGGCGTCTCGATCACCCCGGAGTACAAGGGGTCGGCCGCGGTGGTCCTCGTCCCGCCGACCGTCGCGCCGGCCCGGACGACCACCGGGACACCCAGGCCCGGCAACCCGTGGCTGGCGGTCGGGGTCAACGCCATGGCGCAGGCCGTCCAGATCGCCGTCTCGGCCCAGGACGTACGCACCCGGGTGGCCGCCCTCGGTGGCGACCCGGATTACACCGTCGCGTTGGTCAGCCGCAGTTCGATCCTGACCGTCGACGTCACGGCGGCCGACCGGTCGACCGCGGCGACCACCATCCAGGCGGTCAACAAGCTGATCGCCGACGAGGTCGCCCGGCAACAGGCCGGGTACGAGCCCAAGGCCGGTGAGCAGATCACCACCGAGGTGCTCGACTCGGGGCTGAACGTCACCCGGTCCACCTCCCGGGTGCTCCGGTTCCAGATCGTGGCGGCGGTCATCGGGCTGCTGCTCGCCGCGGCCGCCGCCACCGTCTTCGACGCCGTGGCCCGGCGCCGCGCGGAGCGCCGGACGGCGGCCCGGCGGACCCGGCGGGCCGCCGGTGAGCACACCGGCCGGGCCGGCGTCGGCCCACGGCGGGCGGACCCCGGCCCGGCGGCGATCGGGTCGGGGCCGGCCGTACCCGCGTCCGGACCGGCCGGGCAGACCGCCGTGGCGGCCCGGACGCCGTCCCCGCTGCCCGCCGGACCGACCCCCGCGGAAGCCGCCGACCAGGCGACGGTTGACCATGCGACCGCTGACCAGGCGACAGTTGACCAGGCCACCGCCGGCCAGGCGACCAATGCCCGACCGACGAACGCCCGCAAGCCGGTGCCGGCCGTGGCACCGGCGGCCCGTACCGGCCGGCGGCCGCAGCCGCCGGGCAGCGGACAGCACGCGCTGTTCACCGCCGCCCGCCGGGCCGGCGAGACCCCGGACCGCTGAGTCCACCACGACGGCGCGCTGCGGAGCCATCGACGTGCAGACCCCACCTGCGGCCCGCCGGGCCGGCATCGGCCAACCCACCGGGACCGGCCAACCCACCGGCACCGATCAACCGGCCGGCACCGTCCGACCGGCCGGCACCGTCTACGACGGGACGACGCCGGTCGTCCGGCGCCTCCCCGACGCGACGGCCGGGGTGCTCGCGGCGGTGGTCCTGGCCTACGTCCTGCCCTCCCGGTTGATCTTCCCGCCGCTGGCGATCGTCGGGAAGCCGGGCATCCTGGTCGGCCTCGGCCTGCTGGTCTGGTGGTCGCTCAGCCGGCTGCACCCCCACCTGGTCACCCGGGGCCGGCAGCCGATGCGCTGGGTGCTGGCCGGCTATCTCGCCACCCTGGCCGTCTCCTACCTCGTCGGGCAGGCCCGCGGCCTGTCCCGGCTGGAGTCCAACGGCGCGGACCGGACCATGCTGATCGCGCTCGCCGGTGCCGGCGTGCTGCTGGCCACCGCCGACGGGCTGCGCACCCGGGAGCGGATCGACCGGGTGCTGCGCGGGCTGTGCTGGTGCTGCGGCGTGATGGCGCTGTTCGCGTTGAGCCAGTTCACGCTGAAACGGGACCTGACGGCCGACATCCGCCTCCCACCGCTGCTGGTGTTCCAACGCGACGCGCTGATCGGTCTGAACGCCCGGGGCGGCGACGGGCTGTTCCGGGTGGCGGGCACCGCCGGGCACTACATCGAATTCAGCGTGCTGATGGTGATCGGTCTGGTGGTCGCCGTCCACTACGCGCGCTTCTCGACCGCCCGGCGGGACCGGCAGCTCTACGGCGGATTGGCCATGCTGCTGGCCGGGGTGGTGCCGATCTCGCTGTCCCGTACCGGGGTGCTCGCCCTGGCCGCGGCCATCCTGCTGTTCGCGCTGTGCTGGCCGCTGCGTACCACGGTCAACGTGGTGCTGGTCGGGGTCGGCCTGGCGGCCACCGTGCAGGTCCTGCGGCCGGGCCTGCTGGCCACCCTGCGGTCGCTGATCCTGGCCGGCGACCGGGACCCGAGCGTACGGGGACGGCTGGAGGACTACGCCTTCGTTGCCCCGTTCGTCCGGGAACGCCCCTGGCTCGGCCGGGGCACCGGCACCTGGCTGCCCGAGCTGTACCAACTGCTGGACAACCAGTGGCTGGGCACCCTGGTCACCACCGGCATCGTCGGGGTCGTCGCGCTGGCCCTGTTCTTCCTGTCCGGGATCGTCCTCGCCGGCCGGGTCCGCCGGTTCGCCGCCGACCCGCGCGACCGGGACCTGGCCGCGGTGCTTGCGGTCGCCCTCGGCGTCGCCGCCACCACCGCGTTCACCTACGACGCGCTCTACTTCACCACCTACTTCATCACCCTGCACCTGCTCCTCGGCCTCACCGGGGCGCTCTGGCGGGTGACCCGGGCCGAACGGATGAACGGAGGTACGCGCGGATGACCGGCGTCGACATCTTGATGATCACCTACAACCGGGCCGAGTACGTCCGGATCTCGCTGCCCGGCCTGCTCGCCAGTTGCCCGTCCGACGCCCGGGTCTGGCTCTGGCACAACGGCACCGACCGGGCCACGTTGGAGGTGATCCGCGAGTTCCGAAACCACCCTCGGTTGCACCGGTTCCGGCACAGCGAGGCCAACGCCGGGCTGCGGGAGCCGACCAACTGGCTGTGGGCCGAGGCCACCGGCAGCCTGCTCGGCAAGGTCGACGACGACTGCCTGGAGCGGCCAGACTGGGTCACCGTGCTGCGCCGGGCGCACGAGGACGTACCGGAGTTCGGCGCGATCGGCGCCTGGCGGTTCCCCGAGGAGGACTCCGTGCCGGACCTGATCGACCGGAAGCTGGCCGGCTACCCCGGCGGTCACCGGCTGATGCGCAACCACTGGGTGCAGGGCAGCGGTTACCTGGTCAAGCGGGAGGTGGTCCGGCAGGTCGGTCCGATCGGCGCGGACGACTCGTTCACCCGCTGGTGCCGGCGCGCGGCCCGGCTCGGCTGGGTCAACGGCTGGTACCACCCGTTCATCCGAGAGGACCACATGGACGATCCGCGCAGCCCGAACACGATCTACCGGACCGACGCCGACCTGATGGCCCGCCGGCCGCTGTCGGCGCGCGACACCGGCGTCACGACGATCCGGGAATGGACCGAGCACATGCGCCGGTCGGCCCGGCTGGTCCAGGAGGCCAGCCTCGACCTGCGGGACCTCGAGGGCTGGCGGATGCGCCGCCGCAACGCCGCGCGCCGGCTGCGGTTCGCCCTGACCGGACGGGCACCGTGGTGACGCCCGGCGCGGTGACGGCCAGCGTGGTGATTCCCGCGCACAACGAGGCGGCCCTGCTGGGCCGGTGCCTGGCCCGGCTACTCGCCGACGCGACGCCCGGCGAGTTCGAGGTGATCGTCGCCGCCAACGGGTGCACCGACGACACCGCGCTGGTGGCCCGGACCGTACCCGGGGTCGACGTCGTCGAGATCCCGGTGGCCTCGAAGGCCGCGGCCCTGAACGCCGCCGACGAGGTGGCGGCGGCCTTCCCGCGGATCTACCTGGACGCGGACGTGGAGCTGACCACCGCCGGCGCCCGCGCCCTGGCCGCGGCGCTCACCGACACCCGGCCGACCGCCACCGGACCGACCGCCACCGGACCGGACACCGCCGAGCCGGACACCGCCGGGCCGGACCGTGGCGGGGACCCGGCCGGTACGGGCGGGCCGGTGCTCGCGGCGGTGCCGCGGCGGGTGCTGGACACCGCCGGCCGGCCGTTGCTGGTCCGGGCCTACTACGCCGTCAACGGGCGACTGCCTGCCTTCCGGCAGGCGCTGTTCGGGCGCGGGGTGATCGCGCTGTCCCGGGCCGGGCGGGCCCGGTTCGAGTGCTTCCCGGCGATCACCGCCGACGACCTGTTCCTCGACTCGCTCTTCGCGCCGGCCGAGAAGCGGGAGGTGGCCGGGGCGGTGTCCGTGGTGGCCACCCCGTTGCGGACCCGGCATCTGCTGCGCCGGTTGGGCCGGCTGCGCGCGGGCAACGCCATGCTGCGGACCACCGGCCCGACGGTCCGCGGCTCCCGGCGGGCCTCCTGGCTGTTCGACGTGGTGCTGCCCCGGCCCTGGTTGTTGCCGGCCGGCGCCTGCTACGCGGTGCTGACGCTGATCGCCGAACGGTCGTCGCGCCGGCCCGCCACCCGGGCCAACTGGGGACGCGACGAGTCGAGCCGCACGCTCGCCGCCGGGCAGAACCGATGACGCCGGCGGAACCGATGACGCCGGCGGTCAGCGTGGTCATGGTGACCTACCAGACCCGGGAGTTGACCCGACGGGCGCTGACCGGGCTGCTCGGCACCCCGTCCGCCGTGCCGTACGAGGTGATCGTGGTGGACAACGCCTCCACGGACGGCTCGGCCGAGGCGATCCGCGCCGAGTTCCCCGCCGTACGGGTGGTCCGGCTGGCCCGTAACGTCGGCTTCGGCCGCGCCGTCAACGTGGGCGCGGAACGGGCCCACGGTCGATGGGTGCTGCTGGTCAACCCGGACACCGAGCCGGTGGGCGACGTCATCGCCGAGCTGGTGCGGTTCGCCTCGGCCAACCCGGAGCACGGGATCTACACCGGCCGCACCCTGCGCCCGGACGGCACCGACGACGGGCACTCGGTCTTCGGCCTGCCGGGCCTCTGGTCGTACGCCTGTTTCGCGGTCGGCCTGTCCACCCTGTTCCGGCGCTCCCGGCTGGTGAACCCGGAGGAACTGCCCGGCCTGTCCCGGTCCACGGCGGCCACCGTGCCGGCGGTGTCCGGCTGCCTGCTGCTGGTGGAGCGGGCGCTCTTCGCCGAGTTGGGCGGCTTCGCCCCGGAGTACTTCATGTACAGCGAGGACATCGACCTGTGCGTCCGGGCGGCGCGGCGCGGCGCCCGACCGGCGTTGGTGCCGACCGCCCGGTTGCTGCACGTCGGTGGGGGCGCCTCCACCAGCGGCGGCAAGCGGGTGATGGTGCTGCGCGGCAAGGTGACGTACCTGCGGTCGCACTGGTCGGTGCCCCGGGCAGCGGCCGGGCGGGCGCTGCTGGCCACCGGCGTCGCGGCCCGCGCGGCCGGCGCCCGGCTGACCGGACGGGCCGGCTACTGGCGTGAGGTGTGGCACCGGCGGGCCGAGTGGCTGGCCGGCTGGCCGCCGCCGGAGCACCTCCCGGCCGTACGACTCGTCACCCCGCACCCGACGGACGCGCCGACCACGTGACGATCTCGTCGCAGCCGGTCGGTTTCACCCACGGGCCACCGCGCGGCTCGGCACACCGCCGACGGCCCCGACGGTCAGTCCGCGGCGTCGGCCCGGCGCTGGGGCGGACCGTCCACCGGGCGGTCGGCGAAGGCGGCCACCGTCCGGTCGGCGTACGCGCTGGCGTCGCCGGTCTCCATCGGACCGTCCCAGGTCTGCGGCAGCGGCACCGGCGCCGCCGGGTTGACCCGGCGGACCACCTCGTCGAGCACGGTCTCGGCGTCGCCCACCCACAGGTGCTTGGCCCCCGGCACCCCGATCACCTCGGCCTGCGGCACCGCCGCGAATTTGCGTCGGGCCTCCTCCGGGCGCAGGTAGTCGTCGAACTCCGGGACCAGGGCGACCAGTGGCTTGCCGGACTCCGCCCAGGCGGCCAGGTCGGCGGGCTCGGCGAAGCGCAGCGGCGGGGAGAGCAGGATCGCCCCCTCGACCGCCGGGTCGCAGCCGTGTTTCAGGGCCAGGTCGGTGCCGAACGACCAGCCGAGCAGCCAGCGGTTGGGCAGGTCGGCGAACTCGGCGTACTCGATCGCCGCCGCGACGTCGTACCGCTCGTCGACCGCGCCGGAGAACGCCCCCTCGCTGGTCCCCCGGACGCTGCTGGTGCCCCGGGTGTTGAACCGGAGCACGGCCAGATCGGCCAGCGCGGGCAGCCGCCAGGCGGCCTTGCGGAAGACGTGGCTGTCCATCATCCCGCCGTGGGTGGGCAGCGGGTGCAGGCAGATCAGCGTGCCCACCGGGTCCCGGTCGGCCGGTCGGGCCAGTTCGCCGACCAGCCGCAGGCCGTCGGCGGTGTGCAGCTCGATGTCCTCCCGGCGGCCGGGCAGGATGGACGAGGCGCGGATGACTTCGCTCACCGGACAAGTCTGTCCCGGATCCGGCCGGCCCGTCAGGTCGAGCGGCCATGAGGTGACCAAGATCCCTGATCAGCCGTAGCGGGGCGCGCCGTGCCCGCGCTGAGGATTGGGTCCACGCCGGTCGCGCGCGCGCCAGCAGCCGGCGTGCCAGTGCCGCCGGTCGGTCAGGTCACCCCGGTCGTCGGCGGGCCAGGCCACCAGATGCGGGACACCCGGCCGGATCTCCTGGTCGCAACCCGGACACCGATACGTCTTGGTGGCGCCGCCGCCCGAAACGCCGCGCACCTGCCACTCGCCGTCCCGCCAGGACTGGACCGCGTCGACACCCTGCCGGGCCCGGTCACCGTCGAGCGGCCTGGCGTCCTCCCGGCGGGGACGGTTTCGACGCGGACTCACTTTTCCAGGGTACGGCCCGGTCGCCGACGGCCCGATGGCCGGCACCCCGGCACGGGGGATACGGAGCGTACATGTCAGATCACGGTCAGCATGAACCGAATATCCGATTGTAAGGACTACGTTCGCGAACAGGTGCCCGTGCGTCGTCCCGGGCGCGGCGAGCAACCCAGGGAGTCGACCATGCGGATGAGACGAGTCACGCGGGTGGCGATGCTGTCGGTGGTGGCCGTGCTCACCGGGGTCACCGGGCCGGCCACGGCGGCCCGGGCCGGCTTCGTCAACGAGCCGATCTACGGCGACTTCAACGGTGACCAGTTCCCCGACCAGGCGTTCCTCGGCTCCACGTCGCCCAACTACTGCTCGGTCATCGTCACCTACGGCGCCGCCCCCGGTGTCTTCAGCCCGCCGGTGGTCTACATCTACCTGCGGCCCGGCGGGGTCGGCACGAACTGCCCGGACGTCGGCACCGCGTTCGACTTCAACGCCGACGCGTTGGACGAGTTGTGGATCGGCTGGAGCCAGCCGCCACCGGCGGGCCTGACCTACAACCGCATCGTTCTCGCCCCGGCCGCCAACTTCCAGATGGTGGCCACCTTCCTGAGCCCGATCACCCCGGTGTTCCTGGGGACTGCCGTGTTCGTCCCCGGCGCCATACCCACCCCCTACTCGTACGGCAAGGGCGGCTACGCGACCTACATCATCACGCCGACCTTCCAGGGGCTCGGCCCGGAGCGGTGGTGCTCCGTCGACACTCCCGCCGTGCACCTGCGGGACTTCGACCTGAACGGCGCCCAGAGCGCCCTGGTGTCCTACACGAACGGGTGCACCGACGCCGCCAACGGCGTGGTGGTGGTGAACGAGGACGGTGCCGTCGACCAACTTCAGCTCGATCCCACCCGTAAGACCGCCTGGAGCGCCAAGGTCGTATTCGCCAACGGCGACAAGCTTCCCGACGTGCAGACCACGAATCTGAACACCGGCCAGGTCGACGTCTTCATCAACACCGGAAGCGGCACCTTCGTCCAGGCCCCCAAAGCCGTCGACGACTTCGCCGTCATCACCGACAGCCGCCGCACCGCCATCGACGTCCTCGCCAACGACTACGTCACCAGCCAGGCCACCATCCGCATCACCACCCCACCCACCCAGGGCACCGCCCAGGTCACCTCCAGCCAGACCGTCATCTACACCCCCCGCCCCCACCACGCCAACAACGACCGATTCGTCTACCAGGTCACCGACCACGGCAGGACCAGCATGGCCACTGTCCGAATCAGGTTCCAGGGGTGACCGGCCATGTGGCGCAAGCTGATCGCGATGGTGGCACTGCTGGTCACCCTGGTCGCGGCGGACGCTCGGGCCCCGGCCGCCCAGGCCGGTGGCCGAGGTCAGCCCATCTTCGGCAACTTCAACGGTGACCAGTTCCTCGACGAGGCGTTCCTCGGCGAGGTCCCGCCCACCTTCTGCTCGGTGGTCGTCCGGTACGGCACCGGCCCCGGCACCTTCGGCCCGCCGGTCGCCTACATCTATCTCAACCCCGGCAACATGGGCGGTCCACTCGTGCCCTGTCCGGACATCGGAACGGCCGTCGAACTGGATCCGGGGCACCCACACGACGAACTCGTGGTCGCCTGGTTCGCCGGTCCGCCTGGGACCATCCCGTACAACCTGCTGGTGCTCCGCGGCTTCCAGCCGACGTTCGGCCTGAACGCGCGGGTCGCGCTACCCAACTTCATGGATGACGCGGACTTCAACGGCGACGGACGCACGGACATCTATCTGGTCACCGACCAGGGCGCCGGCTTCGAGACCATGCTCAGCTTCGGCGACGGCACCCTGTCCCCGGGCCCGGAGAGTTGGTGCGCCGGCCCGTTGACCTACCAGCTACGGGACTTCAACCACAACCGGGCCCAGGACGTGCTGATCTCCTACATCCAGGGCTGCGCGGACTTCAGCAACGGGGTCGTGGTGGTGCTCGACGACGGAGCCGTGCGGCAGCTCCAGTTGGACCCGAGCGGGGAGATCACCTGGAGCGCCAGAGTGGTGTTCGCCAACAGCGACAAGTTTCCCGACGTACGAACCGTCAACCTCGTCACCGGCCGGGTCGACTACTTCATCAACACCGGTAACGGCACCTTCGTCAAGGCCCCGAAGGCCGTCGACGACTTCGCCGTCATCACCGACAGCCGACGCACCGCCATCGACGTCCTCGCCAACGACTACGTCACCGACCAAGCCACCATCACCATCACCACCCCACCCACCCAGGGCACCGCCCACGTCACCTCCAGCCAGGCCGTCATCTACACCCCCAACCCCCACCACGCCAACAACGACCGATTCGTCTACCAGGTCAACGACCACGGCAAGACCAGCAAAGCGACGGTACGGATCAGGTTCGTCTCCTGACCGCGTCCGGGCAGCGGGCAGGCGGTCAGCCTGTGTCGGATCGCCGTCAGCACCGGGCTAATAGCCATAAAGCTCTCCTATGGTCGCCAAATGGAGCTAGCCCACCCGAGCTGGCAGACGACACTCGGAGGGAACGACCGATGCCGAGCAAGTGGATAACCGTGCTGGCGGCGGTGCTGTTCGCGGTCGGTGTGGCGGCGGCGCCGGCCAGCGCCGACGGCCGGAACGACCCGATCGCCGCGGACCTGAACGGTGACGGGCTGACCGACCGGGTCACCCTGGACGCGGTTCCCGGCCCGGTCACGAACTGCGCCGTCGTGGTGGAGTTGGCCAAACCCGGCGGCGGCTACCAGGCGCCGCAGCCGCACGTCTACCTGACGCTTCCGGGCGCGCGCAACTACTGCCCCGACCTCGGCACCGCCGTACGGGTCTCCAGCACCCGGACCGATCTCGTGGTGGGGTGGTTCTCCGGCCGCCCGCCGGAGGCGGGTAGCGACCTACTGGTGATCCGGGACTTCCGGGTCGTCGGCGGCGCGATGGGCATCTTCCAGCCCAGCGTGATCGGCTCCGCCGACTTCAACGGTGACGGACGACAGGACGTCTACGAGTGGACCGATCAAGGCGACGGTTTCCAGACCTTTCTCACCAGCGGGATCGGGACGCTCACCCGGGGGCCGGTCCGGTACTGCTCGGGCCGGCCCGACCCGCATCTGGCCGACTTCAACCGGAACCGGGCCACGGACGTGGTACTCGGCTACATCGAGGGTTGCCCGGGTTACACCACCGGTGTCGTGGTGATCCTGGACGACGGCCGGCAGGTGGACCTCCAGCGCGACACCTTCGGGGACCGTACCTGGGCGGTCGGCGTGGACGACTTCAACCGGGACGGTCGCGACGACGTCGTCACCACCGACGACCACGGCACGGTCACCCACTTCTTCGGCAACGGTGACGGCACCTTCGTGGCCGGCCCCCGGCCCAGCCCGGACCGGGTCAGCATCCGCCGCACCGCCGGGCGGGCCAACGCCGTCATCGCGGTGCTCGCCAACGACCTCGCCACCCGCCGGGCGACGGTCAGCATCGTCACCCCACCGGCGTACGGCCGGGCCGTGGTTTCCCGCGGCAGGATCGTCTACACGCCCGACCCGGGTGGCGGCCGGGCCGACCGGCTGGTCTACCGGCTCACCGACGACGGGCGCAGCCGGAACGCGGCGGTGACCATCACCTTCACCCGCTGAGCGACCCGCGTCGCCCGCACCGGCCGGCCTGCCGCGTCCGGGGCCACGACAGACCGGGGTGGCGGGTCGTTGAGCAGTGCGGTCGCCGGGGCGGGCAGCTCCCGACCCGGTCCGCGCCGTTCCCTCACGAAAGGCCATCCACCGTGCGACATTCCCGGCCCGACGTCCCCCCGCTCCGGAGGTCCGGATCGTGAAGGCATTTCTGGCGGTCTCCCTGACCCCCGGCACGGCGCACCCGGCCGGCTCCGGCCCGCCGGCGGACGTCCTGGATCTCCTGGCCGGGCCCGGGCCGGCCGCCGTGCACCAGGTGGAGCACGGCTGGATCGCGTACACCGCGCCGGACCCGGCCGACCCGATGGGCAATCCCCCGCTCGGCTTCACCGGCCGGTTGACCCGGGCGGTCCGGGAGCGTACGGGCGACGTCGACATGGTGGCCGTCGGCGCGATGCTGGGCGACGGGCGGGCGGTCGACGGCGATCGGCTGGCCGGTCTGCTACCCCCGTTCGGGGCGGCGCACTACGCCGGCCCCGGCGCGCCGGTCGTGGTGGCCTGCGACTGGCTCGGGCTACGGCAACTGTTCTGGTGGCAGGGCGACGGTATCGCCGCCGTCTGCACCAGCGCACCGGCGCTGGCGGCGCTGGCCGGCACCGGCCTGGACACCACCGCGCTCGGGGTGCAGAGCCTGGTCGGCTGGCAGATCGGCCTGGCCACCCCGTTCCGGGACGTCGGCAAGCTGCCGCCGGGCGGCGTCGCGGTGCTGCGCGGGGCCACCGTCGCGATCCACCGGTACGCCGACCAGGCGCTGGCCGTGCCCGGCCGGGTGCCACCGGTCGAGGAGACCGTCGCCGAGATGGCCGAGCTGCTGCGGGACTTCCACGAGCGGTATCTCGCCGACCACCCGGACACCGTGCTGCAGCTGACCGGCGGGCAGGACTCCCGGTTGCTGCTGGCCGCCGTACCGCCGTACCGCCGGCCCGGTCTGGCGGCGCTGACCATCGACGTACCCGGTGGAGTGGAGTCCCGGATCGCCGCCCGGCTCAGCGGGCTGTGCGGCCTGGACCACCGGATCCGCTGGCGCGACGAGGGGGCGACGGTGGATCCGGCGCTGGCCCACCGGCTCGCGCTGGCCGCGGCGACCGCGTTGGGCTGCATGGCCAGCCCGTTGGCGCTGGCCCCGATCTCTCTGGTCGAGGACGACCTGCCGCAGAACCACCGGCTGTCCGGTCTCGGCGGCGAGGTCGCCCGCGGCTTCTACTACCTGGGGCAGCCGCGGCACGCCGGCACCTCGCCGCAGCTCGCCCAGCGGCTGGCCCGCTGGCGGTTGTTCAGCAACGAGCGGGCCGATCCCGGCGCCCTGCGGCCGGAGTTCGCCGCCGCCGCCCGGGCCGCCGCCCTGGACGCCGTGACCGCGAGCTTCGCCGGGCTGTCGGACGACTGGCTGCGCGCCACCGACGAGTTCTACCTGTGGCAGCGCACCCAGCGCTGGGCCGGTACGCACAGCTCGGTCGCCGCGGTGGAACGGTGGTTCGTCAACCCGATGCTGGACCGCCGCTTCCTCCAACTCGCGCTGACCGCACCCGCCGCGGACAAACGCGACTCGTACCTCACGGGTCGGCTGATCCACCGACTCGATCCGCGACTCGCGGCCGTCCCGCTCGACTCGGGCCTGGTCCCGGCCCGGCTGGGTCGGCGGAGCGTGGCCACCAGCACCGCCGTCGCCCGGGTGAGCGCCGGCAAGCTGGTCCGCAAGCTCCGGCAGCGGGTCGCCGGCGGCCGGCGACCGCAGCTCGGCGCCGCCGAGTTGGCCGAGCTGGTGGTCCGGCACTGGCGCGCCGAGCCGACGGTGGTCCGCCCGTTGCGCGAGGTCGGGCTGGTCCGCGACGCGTGGCTGGACGAGTTGCTGGCCGGCCGGCGGGACGCGGACGCCGCGACCATGGCCTTCCTGATCAACCTGCTGGTGGCCGCCGACGTGACGGCCCGCCATCCCGCCCCGGCCAGATGACCGGCCCGCCGTCCCCGGCCGGACGACCGCCGCCGGCGCCGGCGGGCCGGTCAGCGGCCGGTGTGGTCAGCGGCCGGTGTGGTCTCGGAAGCCCCGGCCGCTCTTGCGGCCCAGGTAGCCCGCGGTCACCAGGTGCTCCAGCAGCGGCGCCGGGGCGAACCCCGGCTCCCGCAGTTCCAGGTACAGCCCCCGCTGGATGGTCAGCGACACGTCCAGACCCACCGCGTCGAGCAGCTCGAACGGTCCCACCGGGTAGCCGCAGCCGAGCTTCATCGCGTGGTCGATGTCGTCCGCGGTCGAGTACGACGCCTCCAGCATCTTCACCGCGTCGTTCAGGTACGGGAACAGCAGCGCGTTGACCACGAACCCGGACCGGTCGCCGCAGACCACCGCGGTCTTGCCCAGCGCCGCGCAGACCGCCCGCGCGGTGGCGGTGGTCTCCGGCGAGGTACGGATGGTGCGGACGATCTCCACCAGCGGCATGACCGGCGCCGGGTCGAAGAAGTGCAGCCCCACCACGTCGGCGGGTCGGCGGGTGGCCATGGCCACGTCGATGACCGGCAGCGACGAGGTGGTGGTGGCCAGCACGACCCCCGGCTTGCAGATCTCGTCCAGGCTGGCGAACAGCGCCTTCTTGACGCTCAGCTCCTCGACCACCGCCTCGACCACCAGGTCGACGTCGGCCAGCTGGTCCAGGGCGGCCGTCCAGGTGACCCGACCCAGCGCGGCCTCCCGGTCGCCCTCGTCGAGCTTGCCGCGGACCACGGCCTTGTCCAGCGAGGTCTCCACCGCCTCGCGGACCCGGGCCGACTTCTCGGCCCCGCGGGTCACCGAGACGACCTCGTAGCCGGCCCGGGCGAAGACCTCGATGACGCCGGTGGCCATGGCGCCGGACCCGATGACACCAATTTTGGCGATGACGCGGGCCCCGTCGCCGGCGGCCGGCTCCGCCGGGGCCGGGGTCTGGTCGTCCGGTACGACCACCGGTGAGCCCGGCCGCTCGTACGTGTAGAAGCCGCGGCCGGACTTGCGGCCGAGCAGCCCGGCGGTGACCATCTGCTTGATCAGCGGTGCCGGCGCGTGCCGACGGTCCCGTCCGCCGCGCCGGTACATGGTGTCCAGGATCTCGTACGCGGTGTCCAGGCCGATCAGATCCATCAGGGCCAGCGGGCCCATCGGCAGACCGCAGCCCAGCTTCATCGCCGCGTCGATGTCCTCGCGGGTCGCGTAGCGGGCCTCGTACATCCCGACGGCGTGGTTGAGGTAGCCGAAGAGCAGGGCGTTGGCGATGAAGCCGGCCCGGTCGTTGATCGTGACGTCCACCTTGCCGAGCCGGGCGCAGAGCGCCTCGACGTCGGCGACGACCTCGGGCGCGGTGACCACGGTCCGGACCACCTCGACCAGCTTCATGACCGGCGCCGGGTTGAAGAAGTGGACGCCGATGACCTGGTGCGGCCGGGAGGTGGCCACCGAGATCTCGGTGACGCTCAGCGAAGAGGTGTTGGTCGCCATGATCGCTTCGGGCTTGCAGATCCGGTCCAGCGCGCCGAAGATCCGCTGTTTGAGGTCCAGGTGCTCGGGGACCGCCTCGATCACCAGGTCGACCGAGTGCAGCGCCTCCAGCCCGACCGCGAAGGTGACCCGGGACAGCAGCGCGTCCCGGTCGGCGGCGGCGAGCTTGCCCTTGGCAACCGCCCGGTCCGTGGAGCGGGTGAGGGTGGCCCGGCCACGCTCCAGGGCGCCCTCGGAGATCTCCACCGCGATCACGTCCAGGCCGTTGCGGGCGAAGACCTCGACGATGCCGGCGCCCATCGTGCCCAGCCCGACGACGCCGATGCTGGTGAACTCGCGTGCCACGACCGGTCCTCCCACATCCTCCGGACGGCCGGGTGAACGGCCACTAAGGTTATGCGGGCGAGTCTGCCATGTGACGATGCGGTGTCGAGACGGCGTGGGGTAACTCACCCGCCGGCCAGCGTGGTCAGCGCCAGCAGGTCGGCGACGAACCGGCCGGTCCGCTCGATGTGCGGGCTGTGTCCGCAGCCCGGGTAGACGACCTCCCGGTAGCTGCCGCCGGCCGCGGCGTACCGCTCCAGCACCGCCCGGGTCTGCCCGACCATCGGTTGCGGCGGGCAGTCCCGCTCCCCCGGCCAACCGGGCACCAGCCCGAGCGAACCCAGGTAGGCCAGGTCCATCAGCGCGGTGTCCGAGACGATCACGTCGGCGTCGCCGCGTACCCAGGTGACCGGCGGTTTGTCCGGTACGGCGGGCAACTGGTCGGCGAGCCGGAAGTGCCGGGGCGCCAGCGCGTTGAGCACGCCCCGGTCACCGGCGGCCACGCCCGGCCAGTGCGGCGAGTCGACGGCGTCGCCGGGGTAGTTGTCCGGGCCGACCACTGTGGACAGCACGGTCTCCAGCAGCAGGTCCTCGTCGGCGCCGAGGGAGGCCGGATCGGCCACGTAACTGGCCCGCAGCACCGAACGGGGGCTGGTCGGCGCGTCGGCGGACCGGTCCCCGGCGGCCAGCCGCTCGACGAAGTCCGCGTTGGCCGTGCCGGCGCCGGTCCCGGCGAAGTCGGGCGTGGTCGGCGTGCCGTCGAGGTCCCGGGTGCCGCCGTAGCCGTACGGCGACACCGGGGACTCCAGCAGCAGACCGGCGACCCGGTCGGGCCGGTCGACCAGCAGCGACATCGCCACCCCGCCACCCAGCGAGTGCCCGACCACCACCGGCCGGGCGGCCGGGCCGCCGAACAGCGCCGGCTCGTCGAGCAGGGCGGCCAGGTCGTCGGAGAAGTCCCGCAGCCCGCGCCGGGCGTCCACCGGTGCCGGCTGCGTCCGCCCGTAGCCGCGCAGGTCGGGGGCGACCACCCGGAGGGTGGCCGGCAACTGACGGATCAACGGCTGCCAGTACGCCGCCGACGAGCAGTTGCCGTGCACCAGCAGCACCGGGACGCCGTCCGTCGGGCCGGCCACCAGTACGTGGTGCGAGATTCCCCGTACCGTGCGGGTGATCTCCTCGGTTTCCATCCGGGGGATCCTGCCAGGGCACCACCGGCACCACCAGGGGTACGCGCCACACATGTCCCCGGCCGACGGGTCACTGCAACCACTGGTACGTCCAGGCCACCCAGCTCGCCAGCGCGACACAGCCACCGATCACCAGCAGCAGGGTGCGGGCCGGCCGGGCCCGGAACGTGCGGACGGCCGAGGTCGGCCCGGACAGCGCGGACAGCGCGGTCGACGGCTGCGCCGGGATGGCCGGTCGCGCGGGCGGGGCGTCCCCGCCGCGTACCCGGGCGTGCTGGAGCACGACGAACGCCGGCGTGCCGATCGGGTCGGTGGGCGCGGAGGCCGGGTCGTGGAACCGCAGCAGCACCTGCCCGAGCCGGATCCGGTCGCCCTCGCGCAGCTCCCGCGATCCGCTGATCCGCTCGTCGTTGACCCAGGTCCCGTTCGTCGACCGCAGGTCGGTGAGCACGGTCCGGCCGCCGGTCAGCTCCACTGTGGCGTGTTGCCGGCTCACCTTGATGTCCGCGAGCAGGATGTCCACCCCCTCCTCGCGGCCGATGACGCTGGTTCCGGTGGAGAGCCGGAAACCGGTCCCCCGTGACGGGCCGCCGATCACGTTCAACAACGGCGACAAGTTCGGTGCCTCCGACATGGCTGCTCCCACCCCAACGCGACTAGACGTCCCGATCCCCTCGCACAGAGTGACAAACGTCGGCGATCAACTCCACGACCCCACGGTTCGCGTTGACCGGTCTGTCGGCCGACGCCCCTTGGCCGATTCGGCGAAACATGGCTAGCTGTCCGCCATCCGATCAGGGATTGTCGGCCTGATGTCCCCATCGACCGAACGGGTCGACCCACCCATTCAATCGGTGGATGTCGATTGATGTGCGGCGAGATCTTACTGACGGGTAATCACGGGTCTAGACTCCCGCCATGACGGCTGTGCACACGCCCGGCGTTCCGCGGGTTGAAAACGGCGAGTTGATCTCCACCAATCCCGCCACCGGGGTCGAGGCCGGCCGGTTGCGGGTGTCCGATCCGGCAGCCGTGCGAGCCACCGTCGACCGCGCCCGGGTCGCCGCCGACTGGTGGGCCGGACTCGGCTTCGCCGGCCGCAGGGCCCGGCTGCTGCGGTGGCGGGCGGTGCTGGCCAACCGGCTGACCGAACTCGCCGAGCTGGCCCACCTGGAGGGCGGCAAGCCGGTGGCCGACGCGATCGTGGAGATCGCGTCGGCCGTCGAGCACATCGACTGGGCCGCCCGTAACGCCCGTCGGGTGCTCGGTCACCGCCGGGTCCGGTCCCGACTGGTCGTCGCCGAGTTCGCCGCGCACCTGGAGTACCAGCCGTACGGGGTGGTCGGGGTGATCGGCCCGTGGAACTACCCGGTGCTGACCCCGGTCAGCTCCGCCGCCTACGCGCTGGCCGCCGGCAACGCGGTGGTGCTCAAGCCGAGCGAGTACACCCCGGTGGTCGGGCAGTGGCTGGTCGACACGTTCGCCGAGGTGGTGCCGGAGCAGCCGGTCTTCTCGGCCGTGCACGGGCTGGGCGAGGTGGGCGCCGCACTGTGCCGGTCCGGCGTGAACAAGGTGGCCTTCACCGGGTCCACCGCGACCGCCAAGAAGGTGATGGCCGCCTGCGCCGAGTCGCTGACGCCGGTGTTGCTGGAGGCGGGCGGCAAGGACGCGATGATCGTCGACGAGGACGCCGACCTGGACGCGGCCGCCCAGGCCTGCGTCTGGGGCGCGCTGACCAACGCCGGGCAGACCTGCATCGGGATCGAGCGGGCCTACGTGGTGGAGCCGGTCTACGACGCGTTCCTCGGCAAGCTGGTCGAGAAGGCGGGTCGGCTCACCGTGGGTGCCGGCGACGGCGCCGACATCGGGCCGATCACCATGCCGGCCCAGATAGCGGTGATCCGGCGGCACATCACCGACGCCGTCGCCGCCGGCGGGCGGGCCGTGCTGGGCGGACCGGACGCGGTGCAACCGCCGTTCGTCCGGCCGACGATCCTGGTCGACGTGCCGGAGGACGCCGCCGCGGTCCGCGAGGAGACCTTCGGACCGACCCTGACCGTACGCCGGGTGCGGGACGCCGACGAGGCGGTCGCGCTGGCCAACGCGGTGCCGTACGGGTTGGGCGGTTCGGTCTTCGGCAGGCGGCGGGCGGTGGCCGTCGCCCGCCGGCTGCGCTCCGGGATGGCGGCGATCAACTCGACGCTCACCTTCGTCGGGATGTCCACCCTGCCGTTCGGCGGGGTCGGCGACTCCGGCTTCGGCCGGATCCACGGCGACGACGGCCTGCGCGAGTTCGGCCGGGCGAAGGCGGTCACCCGACGGCGCGGCCCGTCGCTGCTGCCCGCCATGACGTTCGAGCGCACGCCGGAGCAGGTGACGCGGATCGCCAAGATCGTTAAAAAAATGTACGGACGGTGAGGCGGGCCTGACCGTCCGGCCTCACATGTCCGCCAAATCGGCATACCGACGGACATAACCCTTCATTACCCTCGGTCAGATGAACCTGCGCGCGCTGCGATTCCTGCTGGTGGACGAGGTGAACTCCTGGGGAGCCCGGCGGCGCGCGCGGCGAGCCCGCTGGCTCCGCCAGGCGTTCCCGGACCTGGCCGAGATGTCGGTGGTCGACCTCGGCGGCCGGCTGGACGACTGGCGACGCGCCCCGGTACGCCCCCGGCACGTCCACGTGATCACCCTCGAACCGGCGCCGGCCGAGGTGCCCGACTGGGCCGAGGTGGAGCAGGCTGACGTCTGCGAGCTGCCCGCCCACATCGCTGTCCGCCGGTACGACCTGGTCTTCTCCGACTCCGTCATCGAGCACCTCGGCGGCCACGAACGACGGCTGCGGTTCGCCGAGAACGTCCACGCGCTGGCTCGCGCGCACTGGATCCAGACGCCGTACCGGTACTTCCCGATCGAACCGCACTGGGCGGCCCCGGGGCTGCAGTTCCTGCCGTTGCCGGCCCGGATCGCGGTGGCCCGGCACTGGCCACCGGCCGCCCTCAGCCAGCCGGACCGGGCGGACCCGGCCGGCGCGGTGCGGTGGACCGAGTTGCTCGGCCTCACGCAGATGCGGGACTACTTCCCGCGCTCGGCCATCCGGGTCGAACGGCTGGCCGGCCTGCCGAAGTCACTGATCGCCGTCCGCGGCGGGGTGCCGGCCCCGCGACCGGCCGGCGCACCGGTCCCGGCCCGCCGGCCGGCGACCTCGCACTGGTGACCGGTCACCCGCTGAGCGTGAGGTGCGGCGAGGTGGCCTCGATCGCCCACTCCAGGGCGTAGTCGGCGATCTCCGCCCAGCCCTGCTCGCCGACCAGGAAGTGGCTGCGGCCGGGGAACTGCCGGAAACCGGTCAATGCGCTCGACCTGCGGTGGTGCAGGGCGTTGGACCGGGTCACCGAGAACGGCACCACGTGGTCGGCGGTGCCGGCGGTGAGCAGCAACGGCGGCCGGTGGTTGTTGCCGAAGCTGACGTCCAGCGCGCTGTGCGGGTCCAGGTTCGCCAGCACACCCTCGAAGAGGACGTGCCCGGCGGCCGGCACGTGGTACCGCTCGTAGAGCGGGCGCGCCTGCCCCTCGTCGAGAGTGTTGGTGAACGCGTAGTGGAACTGCCGGAAGGTCAGCGGCACCGCCCGGTGGCGGTTCGCCGGATTGCGCAGCACCGGGAACACCGACCGCAGTTCGGCCGGCGCCACCCGCACCACGCCCTTCACCGGGGCGGAGTCGATCGCCACCCCGGCCGCGCCGAGTCCCCGGTCGATCAGCACCTGGGTGATCGACCCGCCGAACGAGTGGCCCATGATGATCGGCGGCCTGGGCAGCTCCCGGACGATCCGGTCGTAGTGGTCGACGATCTTCCGCACGGTCAGCGCGGCGATCGGCGCCGGGTCGGCCCGCAGTTCCTCGACCGACCGGTCCATCCCCGGCCAGGCCGGCGCCAGCACCCGGAACCCGGCCGCCTGGTAGTGGTCGATCCAGCGCTCCCAGCTGCGCGAACTCAGCCACAGGCCGTGGATCAGCACGATGGTGTCGGCCGAGGTCCGACTCACCGGAGTCCTGTCCATCCCCGTTCCTCCCTCGACCACCGAAATCCGAAAGAGTCTGACGTGCTGCCTGCCCTTCCGTGCCGCGCGCTTACCCATCCACCTAACCGCTAACCTGGCTCCCATCAACCGAAGGCCGCAGGCATCGATTGCCTAGAATCCCTACATGACCGGATACCGCGACTTCCAGCCAGGCCTGAGATTCCTGCCGACACTGGTCATCGCCCCCGACGGTGACCGGATCGCCTACGTCGACGACGGCGACGGAAGCGGCCAGTTCACCCTAGTCACGCAATCGTTGTCCGATGGCAGCGCGCATCGGTTGACCGCCGGCAGCAATTCCGCAGTCCGTCGGGTCGCCTGGCACCCCAGCGGCGAATGGCTGTTGTTCCTCGCCGATGACAACGGGGACGAGAACACACAACTGCACCGGATCGCCGCCAGCGGCGGAACCCCGGTGCGACTGACCGACACACCGGACGTGCAGTTCTCGGCAGCCGAAGGCGATCCGTTCTCTCCCGACGGCCGGTTCATCGCATATTGCGGAAACGATCGGACTCCGGCCGATCAGGATGTACTGATATACGACCTGTCGGCCGGTGAGACACACCGTGTGTACGCCGGCGGCGGCAGGGCGTACCCCGGCCACTGGTCTCCCGACGGTACGAGGATCACCGTCGCCGAGTGGCGGACGACCAACAGTGATCATCTCGTATACGTCGCATCCCTCGACGGCACCGAGCCACGTCTGCTGACCCCGCGAAACGGTGTGGCGACCTATTGGCTGGGCCCGTGGCTACCGGATGGCAGCGGGTTCCTGGTCATGTCGAACGTCGACCGGGAGTTTACCGGTCTAGCGGTGATGGACGCGGACACCGGCGCCCTGACCTGGCTCGATACCCCGGAATGGGACGTTGAGGAAGTCGCCTTGTCCGGCACCGGGCGGGTTCTGGTGTGGAACGTCAACGTAGACGGCTTCTGCCAGTTGCGGGCGCGCGACCTCGCCACCGGGGCGGACATCCACATGCCGCAACTGCCTGGCGGTGCAGCGACCGGCCTCACGGTCTCGGCCGACGGACGCTTCGTCGTGCTGCGGCTCTCCACGGCGACCCGGCCGTGGAACATTCTCCTGATCGAACTTGAGACCGGGGAACTCAGGTGGCTCAGTGACGCCCGGCCGGTCGCGGCCGACCCCACCACCTTCGTCGAGCCGACGCTGATCCGCTATCCGGGCAGGGACGGCCGTCAGATCCCCGGATACCTCTACCGCCCGAAGCGGCGGGAGCCGGCCGGAATCCTCATCACGGTTCACGGTGGTCCGGCCTGGCAGGAGCGACCGGTCTACATGTACGACGGCTTCTACCAGCACCTACTCGCACAGGGGATCGGCGTCTTCCTCGGGTGCCCCAGCACGAAAGCGATCAGATCGTGAACCGGCTGCGGTCTCGCGGCGTGCAGGTGCGGTACGAAATCTTCCACAACGAAGGCCACGGCCTCCTCCGTCGCGACAACCAGGCCAAGTCACTCTCGGACGCCGGCGAATTCCTGATCGAACACCTCGGCGACTGACGGCCAGCCGACGGTTGGACCTCGCACCAACCCGGGTGATTCACCGGGATCGGATCACCGTTCCGTTACTTGGGCAACAAAGGCTCGCCACACTCGCGGCCCGAACACCAGCGTCGGTCCGGCCGGGTCTTTGCTGTCCCGGACCGCGACCAGACCGGGCAGGTTGTCGGCGATCTCCACGCAGTTGCCGCCGTTCCCGCTGCTCCTGGTGCTCTTGCGCCACATGGCTCCGGTCAGTTCCATGTCCCCGCGAACTCCCTGATCAACTCGATGGACTGCCGGTGCGGCAGTGCCTCGCTGCGACAAGACTCCCACGACGAGACCAGTCGCGCGACATCTGCCGCATCGCTGACTGTCTGACCCGACAGTTGATTGTCCAAGTGGGCCACGACCCGCGGTCCCGCCAGGTCAGCCAGGACAAACGGTCCGTTGATCCCGGCGTAGACCCCTGCCGAGAACGGCACGATGTGCACCCGCACGTGCGGGCGCTCGGCGGCCACGTCGACCAGGTGCAGCAGTTGCTCCCGCATCACATCCGGGCTGCCAACCCCTCGACGCAATGCGCCTTCGTCGAGCACGGCGGTGAGCACCGGTGGCGTAGTGCGCTCCAGGATGACCTGCCGCTCGATCCGGCTGATCACATGTCCGTCAACGTCCTCCGGGCCGATCAGCCCGGCGCCGGCGAGCACCGCCCTGGCGTACGCCGGGGTCTGCAGCAGGCCGGGGATCACCAGCGGTTCGTACGAGCGGAGCGAGATGGCCTCTCGTTCCACGTCCCGCCATGGCCGGAACCAGAGCATCTCCCGGCGGCGGTTGGGCCACAGCTTCTGAACGTCCTGGCGCAGGATGTCGGCAGCCATCTTGCGATGCCGAGGGTGCGGCACGCGTCCCGGGCTCAGCCATCGGGCGACCGTCTTCGGATCAACCCGGATCTTCTCAGCCAACGATTCGCAGGTTTCGCCTGCATTCGACATTGCTACGCGCAGAGTGTCGTTCATTCTTCGCCTCGCTCCGATGTGGACTGGAAACGTCCCTATGAACGTACCGAGGCAGGGCAGGCATGTCTGCGCTGTGCCCATAGATTGTCAGCAGGCGAAATTACCCTGTGTGCCCTGGCAGTGACCCCGAAGTGTCCGGTCAACCGATCGGCTCGCCGCAGCCCGCGCCGTTGAGTGGGTCGGGTCAGAACAGGGTGAGTTCGTCGCGTTCGATGCCGCGCAGCCGGTCGTAGTCGACCACCACGCAGCGGATGCCCCGGTCGGTGGCCAGCACCCGGGCCTGCGGCTTGATCTCCTGGGCGGCGAAGATGCCGGTCACCGGGGCCAGCAGCGGATCCCGGTTGAGCAACTCCAGGTAGCGGGTGAGCTGCTCGACGCCGTCGATCTCGCCGCGCCGCTTGACCTCCACCGCGACCGTGGCCGCGGCGCCGTCCCGGCAGAGCAGGTCGACCGGTCCGATCGCGGTCATGTACTCCCGGCGGACCAGCGTGAAGCCGTCACCGAAGGTGGCCGGGTTGGCGGCCAGCAACTCCTGCAGGTGCGCCTCGACGCCGTCCTTGCGCAGGCCGGGATCGACCCCGAGGTCGTACGAGATGTCCTGGAAGATCTCCTCCAGGGTGATCCGCAGTTCCTCACCGGCCTTGTTGACGACCTTCCACACGCCGGGCGCCTCGTGCAGCCGGCACGGCGGGCTCATCCAGTTCAGCGGCTTGTAGGCCCGGTCGTCGGCGTGGATGGAGACCGAGCCGTCGGCCTTCACCATCAGCAACCGGGTCGCCGGCGGCAGGTGCGCCGAGAGTCGTCCGACGTAGTCCACCGAGCATCGCGCTATCACCAACCGCACCCGACGAGGGTAGCCGAGCCGTCGGTCGGCGCGAGTCGGGCGCGGGTGGCGCGCCGGTGCGATATTGGGAACCGTGCTTGAAGTACTCACCGGAACCGGGCTCGCCGCATCGGCGGGGCTCAACGCCTACATACCCCTGCTCGTTATGGGCCTGCTGGGCCGCTACACCGACCTGCTCCACCTGCCCGCCGGCTCGCAGTGGTTGTCCAACGGTTGGGTGCTGCTCATCCTGGCGGTGCTGCTGGTGGTCGAGGTGGTCGCCGACAAGGTGCCGGTGGTCGACCACGTCAACGACATGGTGCAGACCGTGGTCCGGCCCACCGCCGGTGGGCTCGCCTTCGGCGCCGGATCCGGTTCGGACACGGTGACGGTCAGCGACCCGGGTCAGTTCTTCACCTCGCACCAGTGGGTGCCCGTGGTGGCCGGCATCGTGCTGGCCTTCGGCGTACACGGGGTCAAGGCCGCCGCCCGACCGGTGATCAACGCGACCACCGCCGGGATCGGCGCGCCGGTGGCCAGCACCGTCGAGGACGTCACCAGCGTGCTGATGTCGCTGGTGGCGATCCTGCTGCCGGTCCTGGTCCTGGCGTTCCTGCTCGGGATGGTGTGGTTCACCTTCTGGTTCGTGCGCCGCCGCAAGGACCGCCGGCGGGAGCGTCAGGCCGCCCGCGCCGCCGGCTTCCGGGTCTGACCCGGGCCGGCCGCAGACCCGGCCCGTCGCCGGTCGCTCCCCCGACCGGCGACGGGCCGCCCGCCGTCCGGGCCCCGGCGCCGCGCGACGCAGGGCCACGACCGGGTCGGACCGGGTACGCCGATCGGGGCGGCCGGCCGCGAATCGGCTCGGGCCCGCCGTCGGCGTTGCTACCGTCCACCCGACCGTCCGCGTCGACGTGAAGGGGGCCGCGCGATGGCCGGGGAGACCCAGATGCCGCAGGTCCGCGCCTGCGGCGTCCCGTCCTGCTCGTACAACCACGACGGGTGTCACGCGTTCGCGATCACGGTCGGCAGCAGTGCGCGGGCGCACTGCGAGACGTTCGTGGAGCAGCCGACCAAGGTCGGCGACGGCGGGATGGTGGCCCAGGTCGGTGCCTGCAAGCGGGCCGACTGCCAGCACAACGACGCGCTCTTCTGCCACGCCCCCACCATCACCATCGGGCCGGACGTCGACGCCGCCGACTGCCTCACCTACCGCCCGCGCTGAGCCTCCCGGATGACCGTGACCAGGTCGTCGACGATGCCGGTGCGGGTGAAGTCCTTGGGGGTGGAGACCCGGACCACGTCGGCCCGCCATTCGGTGACAAAGCGCACAGCGGGATGTGGGCCCGCACACCCCCGCGACCGGCGCCCCGAGGGCGGGTCGCATAGTTGACGGCATGGATGACCAACTCGCGATCTCCGTCCGGGGGTTGCGCAAGGCGTACGGCGACACCGTCGCGGTCGGCGGTCTCGATCTGGACGTCCGCCGGGGCGAGGTGTTCGCCCTGCTCGGTCCGAACGGCGCCGGCAAGACCACCACGGTCGAGATCCTGGAGGGCTACCGGCACGCCGACGCGGGCGAGGTACGGGTGCTCGGCGAGGACCCGGCCCACCCGAGCGCCGGCTGGCGCGCCCGGGTGGGCATCGTGCTGCAGGGCACCGGCGAGTTCGACGAGCTGACCGTCGCCGAGGTGGTCCACCACTTCGCCGCCTTCTACCCGGCGGCGGACGACCCGACGGAGGTGATCGCCCGGGTCGGGCTGGCCGGAAAGACCAGGGCCCGGACGCACACCCTCTCCGGCGGGCAGAAGCGCCGGCTGGACGTCGCCCTGGGCATCATCGGGCGGCCGGAACTGCTGTTCCTGGACGAGCCGACCACCGGCTTCGACCCGGAGGCGCGCCGCGAGTTCTGGGAGCTGATCCGGGACCTGGCCGCCGCCGGCACCACCATCGTGCTGACCACGCACTATCTCGACGAGGCCGAGGCGCTGGCCGACCGGGTGGGCGTGATCGCCGGCGGTCGGTTGATCGAGGTGGACACGCCGGCCCGGCTGGGCGACCGGGAGAACGCCCTGGCGACGGTCTCCTGGCGTACCCCGGAGGGAACGCCGCGGCAGGAGCGGACCGCGACGCCGGCGGCGCTGGTGGCCGAGCTGGCCGCGCGGGCCCGGTCGACCGGCGGTGACGGCGAGGTGCCGGGCCTGACCGTCACCCGCCCCACCCTGGAAGACGTCTACCTGCGGATGATCGGACACCGATGAGCGAGCGAGTTGTGACGTCGGCCCCGCCCGGGGCCACGACCACGCCGGTACGGCGGCGGGTCGGGCCGGTGGCGCTCGGCCTGCGCCAGGGCCGGCTGGAGATCCGGCAGTTCCTGCGCAGCCGGGAGTCGGTGGTCTTCACCATGCTCTTCCCGGTGGTGATGATCCTGATCTTCGCCTCGATCTTCACGGGCGACATCGGCGGCGGGGTGAAGTTCACCCAGTACTTCGTGACCGGCATGATCGCCACCGGCCTGCTCACCGTGGGCTTCCAGAGCCTGGCCATCCAGATCCCGATCGAACGGGACCGCGGCGTGCTCAAGCGGCTGCGCGGTACGCCGATGCCGAAGTGGGTCTACTTCGCCGGCAAGGTGGTCATGGTCGCGGTGATCGGGGTGGCCGAGACGGCCCTGCTGCTGGTCGTGGCCGCTCTGCTGTTCGACCTGAAGCTTCCGGACACCGCCGGCAAGTGGCTCACCTTCGGCTGGGTCGGCGCGCTCGGCATCACCGCCTGCACGCTGTGCGGCATCGCCTTCTCGTCGCTGGCCCGCACGGGTCGGGGCGCCCCGGCCACGGTCACCCCGGTGGCGCTGGTGCTGCAGTTCGTCTCCGGGGTGTTCTTCGTCTTCACCAGCCTGCCCAGCTGGATGCAGCAGCTGGCGGCGATCTTCCCGCTGAAGTGGATGTGCCAGGGCCTGCGGTCGGTGTTCCTGCCCGCGTCGTTCGGGGCGCAGGAACCGGGCGGGTCGTTCGAGCTCGGCAAGGTGGCCCTGGTGCTGGGCCTGTGGTGCGTCATCGGCCTGGTGTTGTGCCTGACCACGTTCCGGTGGACCACCAAGCGCGACGGCTGACGGCGAGGAGCAGGGCACCGGCCGGGGCCCTGCTCCTCGCGTGCCCCGGTCAGTACGAGTAGAAGCCCTGGCCGGTCTTGCGACCCAGGTCACCCGCGGTGACCATGCGCTGGAGCAGTTCCGGCGGGAAGAACTTCTCGTCGCCGGTGTCGGTGTAGATGTTCTTCGCGGCGTGCAGCAGCACGTCGGCGCCGGTCAGGTCGGTGGTGGCCAGCGGTCCCATGGCGTGCCCGAAGCCCAGCTTGCAGGCGGTGTCCAGGTCCTCCGCCGAGACCACGCCGGACTCGACCAGCTTGACCGCCTCGACCACCAGCGCGGCGATCAGCCGGGTGGTGACGAAACCGGCGATGTCCCGGTTGACCACCACCACGGTCTTGCCGATCTCCTCGGCGAAGGCCCGTACGGTGGCCAGCGTCTCGTCGCTGGTCTTGTACCCCCGGACCAGCTCGCACAGCTTCATCATCGGCACCGGCGAGAAGAAGTGGGTGCCGACCACCGATTCGGGTCGCCCGGTCACCGCGGCGATCTGGGTGACCGGGATCGCCGACGTGTTGGTGGCCAGCACGGCTCCCGGGGCGCAGATCTTGTCCAGCGCGCGGAACACCTCGTGCTTCACGTCGAGCCGCTCGAACACCGCCTCGACCACGATGTCGGCGTCGGCCGCGGCCTCCAGCTCGGTGGTCGGAGTGATCCGGGCCAGGGTGGCGTCCACGTCCGCCGGGTCCAGCTTGCCCTTGGCGGCGAACTTCGACAGCGACGTCCGGATCCCGTCCAGGCCCCGCCGGGTGGCCGCGTCGTCCAGGTCGCGCAGGGTCACCTGCCAACCCGCCTGGGCCGCCACCTGGGCGATGCCCGAACCCATCAGACCCGCGCCGATCACCGCGAGACGACCCGCCATCTGCTTCTCCCTCGCCTTGGAACCGCCAGCTCTGCCAGCACCCTAACCGGCCGCCCTGAACGACCGGTCAGGCGGTGCCGGCGGGCGCCCAACGGTGCCGGCGGGCGCCCAACGGTGCCGGCGGGCGTCCGGCGGCGGGGCGGCTCAGATGGCGAAGGCGGGTTCCTCGGGGGCGAGCGCCCGCTCGACGTGGACGCCCAGGGCCCGCAGGTCGGCCACGAAGTCCGGGTACCCGCGGTCGATGTGGTGCACCTGGGAGACCTCGGTGATCCCCTCGGCGCAGAGCCCGGCGATCACCAGGCCGGCACCGGCCCGGATGTCGGTCGCCTCGACGGTGGCGCCGGTCAACCGCTCCCGGCCGCGGACCACGGCGTGGTGACCGTCGGTCTTGATCTCGGCGCCCAGCCGGGTCAGCTCGCTGACGAACATGAACCGCCCGTCGAAGATGTTCTCGGTGATCATGGAGGCCCCCTCGCTGACCGAGGCGAGGCCGATGGCCATCGGCAGCAGGTCGGTGGCGAAGCCCGGGAACGGCAGGGTCACCACGTCGACCGCGCTGGGCCGGCGGTCCATCTGCACCCGGAAGGTGTCCGCCTGGGTCTCCACCAGGCCGCCGGCCGAGACGACCTTGTCCAGGGCGATCTCCAGGAACGCCGGGTCGACCCCGGTCACCGTGACGTCGCCCCGGGTCATCGCCGCGGCGAACGCCCAGGTGCCGGCGACGATCCGGTCCCCCACCGTGGCGTGCCGCACCGGCCGCAGCTCGGGCACGCCCTCGATCCGCAGCGTCGACGTGCCGACGCCGTCGATCCGGGCGCCCATGGCCGACAGCATCGTGCAGATGTCCACGATCTCCGGTTCCCGGGCGGCGTTGTCGATCTCGGTCACCCCGTGCGCCAGCACCGCCGCCATCACCAGGTTCTCGGTGGCGCCGACGCTCGGGAAGTCCAGCGCGATGTCGGCGCCGCGCAGTCCCCGCGGCGCCGAGGCGACCACGCAGCCGTGCTCACCGGAAATCTCCGCGCCCATCCGGGCCAGGCCGGAGATGTGCATGTCCAGGCCGCGCGACCCGATCGCGTCGCCGCCGGGCTGGGCCACCCGGACGTGGCCGCGCCGGGCCAGCAGCGGACCGAGGATGCAGATCGACGCGCGCAGCCGACGGACCAGGTCGGAGTCCGCCTCGGTGCCGGGCGCCGCCGGCACGTCGATGATCACCGAGCGGGACCGGGGCGGGGTGGGCGCGGCGGCGGCGAGGTCACCGGCCACACCGGCCTCGATATCGCGTACGGCGGAGGCGGCGACGTCGGCGGCCGGGGCGACCGCGATGTCGGCGGCACCCGGGTCCGGCACCCGGACCGGCAGGCCCAGCCCGTCGACCGGCATGCTGACCGGGTCCACCGCCGAGGACTCGTCGTCGCAGAAGGTGACCTCGCAACCCAGCCTGCGCAGCACCTCACCCATGATCGCGATGTCGGTGATCCGGGGAACGTTGGTGATCACGCTGCGGCCGGGGGCGAGCAGGGCCGCTGCCATCAACTTCAGCGCCGAGTTCTTGGCGCCGACCACGTGCACCTCACCGGCCAGCCGGGCCCCGCCGCTCACTCTGATCACATCCACGTCGGCCAGCGTAGGGTCGGCCGACCCGGCCGGCGCGCCGGCCGTGGTCGGCCACCGCTCCGCGACTCGGGCACCGGTCGTCCGTACGCTGTGCGTCATGGCCGTCCACCTCACCCGCATCTACACCAGAGCCGGCGATGCCGGCACGACCAGGCTGAGCAACAACGAACAGGTCCCGAAGACGGACCCCCGGATCACCGCGTACGCCGACGTCGACGAGTGCAACGCGGCGATCGGGGTCGCCCTGGCGCTCGGCCAGTTGCCCGACGAACTGCGACCCGTCCTGAGCAGCGTCCAGAACGACCTCTTCGACGTGGGTGCCGACCTGGCGAACCCGGTCGAGCCGGACCCGGCGTACCCGCCGCTGCGGGTCACCGAGGAGTACGTGAACCGCCTCGAAGGCTGGTGCGACGAGTTCAACGCACGGCTGGCCAACCTCGACTCCTTCATCCTGCCGGGGGGAACCCCGGGGGCGGCCCTGCTGCACGCGGCCCGTACGGTCGCGCGGCGGGCGGAGCGCTCGGCTTGGGCGCTGATCGCCGTCGAACCCGAACGAACCGGCCCACTTCCGGCAAAGTATCTCAATCGGCTATCCGATTTACTTTTCATCCTGGCAAGAACCGCCAACCCGGACGGGGACGTGCTCTGGGTCCCCGGCGGCAACCGCTGACCGGGACCGGTTACCCGACCTGGCCGGGGCGGAACCTGGCCCGGCCCGGTTACTGGCCGGCCCGGTTACTGGCCCGGCCCGGTCGGCGGCTGGGCGGAGGGCCGCGAGCCGGTCAGGCCGCGGGCCAGTCCTGGGAGGCCAAGCGCGGCGAGGCCGCCCCGGGTGGGGCGGCCTCGAGCCAGGAGGAGAATCCGGTGACGGTGGAGCGCGCCATGGCGATCTCGACCGGTGCCTGATAGCTGGTACAGCGGAGAATGATCCAGTCGGCCGGCATGGAGAGCCGTTCCTGCCCCTCGGGCAGTCGCCGCCGTTCCACCACCAGGCCCTGACGGGACAGCACCCGCTTGGGGCGCAGGGCCAGGCTGAACATCCGGTACCAGCGCAGTTCGTCGTCGCGGAACCGGCCGAAGCCGGGCGACCAGCCACGCCCGTCGAGCAGGGTGGTCACCCGTACGCTGAGCCGGATGATGCCGCCGCGGCGGCTGAACAGCGCCCGCCGGACGAACAGCGCCACGGTCACGACGACCAGGAAGAGGATCCCTAACCCTGCCCCTTCCAGAACCTCCATGGCCGTGGCCCGGTCAGCGGTTCGAAGCGGTGGCGGGGGTGGCGCTCTCCGCGAGCACCGTGACGCCCTCACCGGTCACCGAGAGGAATCCGCCGGACACCTCGTAGGCGATCTGCTCGCCACCGGCCCGCTTGATGCGTACCTGGCTCGGCTCCTTCAGCAGGCCGAGCAGCGGGGCGTGGCCGGGCAGCACGCCGAGTTCGCCCTCGGTCGTCCGGGCGACGACCATCTCGGCCTCGCCGGTCCAGAGCTTCTCCTCGACGGACACGACCTCGACGTGAAGCTGCTTTGCCACGCTGTCTCCTTTGCGCGCCGACGGGAACATGGAAATTCTAGTCCCGACCCGGGTCGCCGTCCGAGGCGGGTGCCGGGCGGCCCGGGACCGGGCGCCGGCCGGCGGCGGGTCGTCGCCGATCCTGCCTACTTGTCCTTGTTGACCAGTTCCGGGTGGCCGGCCAGGAAATCGTCCGCCGTTCCGGCGAGCATAGCGGCGAAGAACTGCTTCGCGACCGGTTCCAGCGCCTCGCCGCGGTAGTTCGCGCCGACGCCGATCCCGCCGCCCGGGAACCTGACCATCTCGATCGATTCCGACCGCAGGTTGCGCAGCGCGAACCCGAAGTCGGCGACGCTGCTGCCCCGGCCGTTGAAGATCAGCGACTCACCGGCGGCCCGCAGCACCGAGTCGAGCTTGAGCGGGTTGGTCACCACGTCCCGGCTGAAGGCCTGCTCGACCATCGCCTTGACGAACTGCTGCTGGTGCCGCTGCCGGTCGTAGTCGCCGTTCGGCAGGCCGTAGCGCTGCCGTACGTAGTCCAACGCCTGCCAGCCCTTCAGGTGCGCCGGACCGACCGTGTACGTGGCCTGCGGCCCGACGTAGCCCTCGCCCCACTTCTTCCCCTCGCGGTACGAGCCGTCCGGCCTGCGGTGCTCGGACTTGACGTCGGTGTCGATGTACATGTCGACCCCGCCGATCGCGTCCACGATCTTCTGGAAACCGCTGAAGTTGATGATCGCACCGGCGTCGAACCGCTTGATCCCGGTGTAGTTGCTCACGGTCAGGGCGAGCAGTTCGAACCCGCGTACCGGATCGGGCCTGACCTGGCCGGGCACCCGGCTGCCGTACGCCATCGCGGCGTTCAGCTTCTCGGTGGAGCCACCGAAGCCGGCCTTCGGGAAGGCCGGGATGTCGACCACCAGGTCCCGGGGCATGGAGAACAGGTACGCCCGGTCGAGCCCCTCGGTCACGTGCATCACCATGACCGAGTCCGACCGGGGCGGTTCGTTCTCCTGGCCCTGCCGCGGGTCGATCCCGACCAGCAGCAGGTTCAGCGGCCCCTGGATGGAACTGCGCTTCGGCGGCGGCGTGGCGCCCAACGCCTCGTCGCCGAAGAGGTCTCCCTGGGCGACCGCGCCCTGGTAGCGGGCCAGCAGCACCTCGGAGCCGACCAGGACGCCCCCGCTGAACAGCATCAGCAACGCGCCCGAGATCGTGCACAGCCAGGCCCAGCGGGGAGCCCGGGGCGACCTGCGGGTGGCCGCCGGTCGGCCCGCGGGCCGGGCCCCGGCGTCGGCGACCGTGGGCTCCGCGGGTACGGCGTCGGCACCGGCCTCGGCCCGGGGTGCGGCCTTGGCCCTGGGCATGGCCTTTTTCCGCTTGCCCTTGCTTGCCAACGAAGCTCTCCGTTCGTCACGCCCTGCGGCCGGGTGGGCGCCGGCACCACCGCGGGAGGCCGGTGACGCGCGTTGATATGAGGCTACCTCGCGGGTGTGAAGATCCCGTTCGGGTGCCCATGCACGAAGGACCGCGTCGGCTCTGCGCCGGCGCGGTCCTTCGTGGACCCCTCGGAGAGGCTCAGCTCTCCTTCATCAGCTCCTTGGCCTTGCGCTCCAGGTCGTCCAGGCCACCGCACATGAAGAAGGCCTGCTCGGGGAAGTGGTCGAACTCGCCCTCGCTGATCTTCTTGAACGCCTCGATGGTCTCCTTGATCGGAACCGTCGAGCCCGGTACGCCGGTGAACTGCTCCGCCGCGTAGGTGTTCTGCGACAGGAAGCGCTCGATCCGGCGGGCCCGGGTCACCGTGAGCTTGTCCTCCTCGGACAGCTCCTCGATGCCGAGGATGGCGATGATGTCCTGCAGGTCCTTGTACCGCTGCAGGATCCGCTTCACCTCGGAGGCCACCGCGAAGTGCTCGGCGCCGACGTACTGGGCGGACAGGATCCGGGAGTAGGACGCCAGCGGGTCCACCGCCGGGTAGATGCCCTTGTCGGAGATCGACCGCTCCAGGTTGGTGGTCGCGTCCAGGTGAGCGAAGGTGGTCGCCGGCGCCGGGTCGGTGTAGTCGTCGGCGGGCACGTAGATCGCCTGCATCGAGGTGATCGCCTGACCCCGGACCGAGGTGATCCGCTCCTGCAGCTCGCCCATCTCGTCGGCCAGGGTGGGCTGGTAACCCACCGCCGAGGGCATCCGGCCGAGCAGGGTGGAGACCTCGGAACCGGCCTGGGTGAAGCGGAAGATGTTGTCGATGAAGAGCAGCACCTCCTGCTTCTGCACGTCCCGGAAGTACTCCGCCATGGTCAGCGCGGACAGCGCCACCCGCAGCCGGGTGCCCGGCGGCTCATCCATCTGGCCGTAGACCAGCGCGGTCTTGTCGATGACGCCGGACTCGGTCATCTCGGCGATGAGGTCGTTGCCCTCACGGGTGCGCTCACCGACGCCGGCGAACACCGACGTACCACCGAAGTTGTTCGCGACCCGGGTGATCATCTCCTGGATCAGCACCGTCTTGCCCACGCCGGCGCCGCCGAACAGGCCGATCTTGCCGCCCTTGACGTACGGGGCGAGCAGGTCGATGACCTTGATGCCGGTCTCCAGCATCTCGGTCTTCGGCTCCAAGTCCGCGAAGGCCGGGGCCTTGCGGTGGATCTGCCAGCGGTCGGAAACCTCCAGCCGCTCGCCCTCACGCAGGTTCAGGCACTCGCCGATGGCGTTGAACACGTGGCCCTTGACCCCGTCGCCGACCGGCACGGTGATCGGCGAGCCGGTGTCCCGGACCTCGGTGCCGCGGACCAGGCCGTCGGTGGGCTGCATCGAGATGGCCCGGATCACGTTGTCACCCAGGTGCTGGGCGACCTCCAGGGTCAGCGTCTTCTCGCCGCCGGACAGGGTCACGTTCACGTGCAGGGCGTTGAACAGGTCGGGCATGCCGTCGCGCGGGAACTCGGCGTCGACGACCGGGCCGATGACCCGGACCACCCGACCGGTGGCCGTCTTGGTCTCCGCCGGTCCGCCGGCGGTTGCGGATACAGTCATCACACTTCACTTCCCGACGCGGCCAGCGCGTTCGCGCCGCCGACGATCTCGCTGATCTCCTGGGTGATCCCGGCCTGGCGGGCCGAGTTCATCTCACGCGTGTACTTCTCGATCATCTCTTCGGCGTTGTCCGTCGCGCTCTTCATCGCCCGCCGGCGGGCCGCCGACTCGCTCGCCGCCGACTCCAGCAACGCCGCGTAGATCCGCGTGTTGATGTACTTCGGCAGCAGCGCGTCCAGCAGCGCCTCGGCCTCCGGCTCGAACTCGTACGACGGCAGCAGGGTCTTCGGCGCCTCCGACCGCGGCCGGTTCTCGACCTGCATCGGGCCGAGGATCCGGGTCACCGGGGTCTGCGTCATCAGCGACTTGAACTCGGTGAAGACGATGTGCAGCTCGTCCACGCCGCGCACCCCGTCCACTCCGCCGTGCTCGTCGGTGTCGTCCGCGCCGTGGGTGAACGCCTTGATCAGCGTCTCACCCACCTCCCGGGCGTTGGCGAAGTCCGGCTGCTCGGAGAAGCCGGTCCAGCTCGCCTCGACCGGCCGGTCCCGGAACTTGTAGTACGTCACGCCCTTGCGGCCGATGACGTACAGCACCGGTTCCTTGCCGTCCGCCCTGAGCCGGGCGATCAGCGACTCGGCCTGCCGGATGGCGTTGGAGCTGTAGCCACCGGCCAGACCGCGGTCCGAGGTGATCAGCAGCACGCCGGCCCGACGGACCCGCTCGCGCGGGGTGAGCAGGGGGTGATCGATGCGCGCGTTGGACGCCAGGGCGGTGAGCACCCCGGTGATGGCCTGGGCGTACGGCAGGGACGCCGTCACCCGCGCCTGGGCCTTGGCGATCCGGCTCGTCGCCACGAGCTCCATCGCCTTGGTGATCTTCTTCATCCCCTTCGCCGAGCGGATCCGCTGGCGAAGAACGCGTACCTGGGCGGCCATCGATCAGCCCTACTGCTTCTCGGCCGGGGCGTTGGCGCCGGAGGACTCCACCGGACGGTCGGTGCTGCCGTCCCGGAACCGGGTCACCGTCTCCCGGGCCTGGTCGCCCTCGAGCGCCTTCGCCGGCGCCTCGTTCACCCGGCGCTCGTCCTCCTTGCCGAGGAACATCTGCTTGAACCGGGCGACCGCGTCGTCGAGCGACGAGATCAGGTCGTCGTCCCACTTGCCGTCGCCGATCGAGGCGAGCACGCCCTGGTGCTGGTGGCGCAGGTACTCCAGGAACTCCGACTCGAACCGCCGGACCTCACCCACCGGGATGTCGTCCAGCTTGCCCTCGGTGCCGGCCCAGACCGAGACGACCTCGTCCTGCACCGGGTACGGCGAGTAGTTCGACTGCTTGAGCAGCTCGACCAGCCGGGCACCGCGGTTCAGCTGGTCCTGGGAGGCCTTGTCCAGGTCGGAGGCGAACGCGGCGAACGCCTCCAGCTCGCGGTACTGGGCCAGGTTCAGCCGCAGCGAACCGGCGACCTTCCGCATCGGCTTCACCTGGGCGGCACCGCCGACCCGGGAGACCGAGGTACCGACGTTGATGGCCGGCCGGACGCCCTGGTTGAACAGGTCGGTCTCCAGGAAGATCTGGCCGTCGGTGATCGAGATGACGTTGGTCGGGATGAAGGCCGAGATGTCGTTGGCCTTCGTCTCGATGATCGGCAGGCCGGTCATCGAGCCGCCGCCCATCTCGTCGGAGAGCTTCGCGCACCGCTCCAGCAGCCGCGAGTGCAGGTAGAAGACGTCACCGGGGTACGCCTCGCGGCCCGGCGGGCGGCGCAGCAGCAGCGACACCGCGCGGTACGCCTCGGCCTGCTTGCTCAGGTCGTCGAAGACGATCAGGACGTGCTTGCCGCCGTACATCCAGTGCTGGCCGATGGCCGAGCCGGTGTACGGGGCGAGGTACTTGAAGCCGGCCGGGTCGGAGGCCGGGGAGGCGACGATGGTGGTGTACTCCATCGCGCCGGCCTCCTCCAGCGTGCCCTTGATGGACGCGATGGTGGAGCCCTTCTGGCCGACCGCCACGTAGATGCAGCGGACCTGCTTCGCCGGGTCACCGGAGCGCCAGTTGTCGAGCTGGTTGATGATCGTGTCCACCGCGACCGTGGTCTTGCCGGTCTGCCGGTCACCGATGATCAGCTGCCGCTGGCCGCGACCGATCGGGGTCATCGCGTCGATGGCCTTGATGCCGGTCTGCAGCGGCTCGGAGACCGACTGCCGGGACATCACGTTCGGGGCCTGCAGCTCCAGCTCGCGGAAGCCCTCGTTGGCGATGTCGCCGAGGCCGTCGATCGGCGCGCCGAGCGGGTCGACCACGCGGCCCAGGAAGGCGTCGCCGACCGGCACGGAGAGCACCCGGCCGGTCCGCTTGACCCGCTGGCCCTCCTCGAGGCCGGCGAAGTCGCCCAGGACGACGACACCGATCTCACGGACGTCGAGGTTCAACGCCACGCCGAGCGTGCCGTCCTCGAACTCCAGCAGTTCGTTGGTCATGGTCGAGGGCAGGCCCTCGACGTGGGCGATGCCGTCACCGGCGTCGGCGACGGTGCCGACCTCCTCGCGGGAGACGTCGGGCGAGTAGGAGGAGACGTAGCGCTCCAGGGCGCCGCGGATCTCCTCCGTCGAGATGGTCAGCTCGGCCATCCTCTGCTTCCTCTATTCGGGGCCCGGAGTTAACTCAGAGCGGCGGGTCGGTACGGCTGTCAGTTCTTGCGACGCTTCGCGGGGCTGCTCAGCGCTTGGCGAGCGCGTTGCGGGTTTCGATGAGCCGCCGGAGCACGGTGCCGTCGTAGAGGTCGGCACCGATCTGCACGCTCATCCCGCCGAGGATCTCGGGGTCCACCGTCTGCTTGACGCTGACCTCCCGACCGTATAGCTCGGTGAGCCTGCTGCCCAACCGGTGCTCCTCGTCCTCGGCGAGCGGGGCCGCCACGGTCACGTACGCCACCTGGCGGTCCCGCCGGTCGGCGGCGAGTTCGACCAGGCGGGTCAGCGCGCCGCTGACGGAGCGTCCGCCGAAGCCGGCGAGCGCCACCTCGACCAGCCGCACGGTGGTCGGCTTCGCCTTGCCCTCGAGCAGAGCGCGGGTCAGCTCGGCCCGCTGGGCGACCGGCGCGATCGGGTCGGACAGCGTGTTGCTCAGGTCGGCGTCCGCGGCGACCACCTGGCCGAAGCGGAACAGCTCGTCCTCGACCTCACCGAGGTCGCCGGCCCGGTCGGCGCCGGCCAGCAGCGCCTCCACGCCGAGCCGCTCGGCGGCCTCCAGCAGCTCGGACGGTGCCGACCAACGGCCGCCGGCCAGCGCGCCGGCCAGCTCGACCGCGTCCGCGTCGATCTTGCCCTGGACCAGGCCGGTCAGCAGACCCGCCCGGTCGGCACCCGGACGGGCCGGGTCGCTCAGCGCCCGACGCAGCCGGGGCTGCTCACGCAGCAGCCCCGCGACCGCGAGCAGGCCGTCGGCGACGGCGGCCAACGCCGCCGGCTCGGCGCCCCGCGCGTACGCGTCGAGGCGCTCCGCCGCGGCGGCGTAGGACTCCCGGCTGGCGGCCTGCATCAGCTCGTCCTTACGGCGGAGCCGTTGCCGGAGCCGGCCGTCTCGAGCCCGGCCAGGAACCGCTCGACCGTGCCCTTGCGACGCGCCTCGTCGGCCAGCGACTCACCGACGATCTTGCTGGCCAGGTCGACCGCCAGGCCACCCATCTCGGTGCGCAGCTCGCGCACGATGGTCTGCCGCTCGGCGGCGAGTTGCTCCTTGCCGGCCGTGATGACCCGGTCGGCCTCCTCGCGCGCCTTGGCCAGCACGTCGTTGCGGATGCCCTCGGCGTCGGCCCGGGCGTCGTCCCGGATCCGGGCCGCCTCGGTACGCGCCTCGGCGAGCTGGGCCTTGTACTGCTCCAGCAGTTGGTTGGCCTCGGCCTGAGCGTCCTCGGCGCGCTTGATGCCGCCCTCGATCGCGTCGACCCGGGCCTGGAAGGTCTGCTCCATGCGCGGGAAGACGAACTTCGCCAACACGACGTAGAGCAGGACGAAGGCGATCAGCCCGACCACGATCTCCTGCCAGATCGGCAGGATCGGGTTGTGCGCGCCCTCGGCAGCGAGTGGGAACACGGCAAACCTCCGGTTCGAGGGGGTTCGATCAGGAGGCGCTGAACGCGTAACCGAACGCGATGCCCAGCAGGGCGAGCGCCTCGACCACGGCGAAGCCGATCCAGACGTACGGCAGGGTCAGCCGGGACGACTCGGGCTGCCGCGCGGTCGACTGGATGTACGAGGCGAAGATCAGGCCCACGCCGATGCCCGGGCCGATGGCCGCGAGGCCGTAGCCGATGGCGCTCAGGTTGCCGACGATGTTGACGGCTGCGAGGTTCATTACGGGATTCCTCCTGGTTATCTCGCGTGAGATGTTCACGCGGGACGACTGACGGGCTGTGCGGTTGTGACGATCAGTGCTCGTCGGCGAGCGAGCCCTGCACGTAGCTCGCGGTCAGCACGACGAAGATGTACGCCTGCAGCACGGCGATCAGCGCTTCCAGGAAGGTCAGCGCGATAGCCATGATCCAGGAGATCACCGAGGCGGGCTTGATGAAGATGCTCTCCGCGTTCAGCAGGACGAAGCCGCCGACCGTGAACACCAGCAGGATGATGTGACCCGCGAACATGTTGGCGAACAACCGCAGGGCCAGGGTGATCGGCCGGAACAGGAACGTCGAGGCGAACTCGATCGGGACCAGGATCGGCAGGATGTACCACGGCGCCGGGGGGATCAGCGAGGCCTTGACGTACTTGCCGAACCCGTGGTGCCGGATGCCCACCCAGATGAACATCACGTAGCTGATCACCGCCATGAAGGCCGGGAACGCGATGTGCGAGTTGGGGGACAACTGCAGGAAGGGGATGATGCCGAAGATGTTCGTCACCAGGATGAAGCAGAACAGCGTGGTGAAGTACGGCGCGAACGCCACCCCGCGGTGGCCGATCATCTCGACCGCCACGTTGTTCCGGACGAAGCCGTAGACCGACTCGGCGATCCACTGCTTCTTGGTCGGCACCAGCTTCGGCTTACGATAGCTGAGCAGGAAGTAGATGATCAGGAAGCCGACGGCCAACCAGACCATCAGCGTGATCTTGGTGAACCAGTAGTTGTTGTGCTCGCCCCACGGCAGGATGCTCGGGAGGAAGAAGTCCTCCACGCTGGGTGGCCACGGAAGTTCGCTCTGCGCGAGCGCGACCGTCTGTCCGAACACCGCGTCCCTTCCCCTAGCTCGGTGTGCCCATTCGGCGGACGACCAGGAGAATCCCTCCGGCCATGCCGAGCACGATGCCCACCCCGGTGGCGACGCCGCCGGTGTCGAGCCATTTGTCGACCAGCCAACCGGCGAAACCCCAGACCGCCATGCCCGCGATCAGATAGCTGAGCGCGGTCCAACCCTGGCCGGCATCCGGGCGGTGGTCGCCTGGATCGCCTGCGGGGGGAGGGGTCTGGTCACCGGTCATGACGCGCCGAACGATATCAGCCGGGTGGATGAGGCTGTGCGTCACCCCCCGCACAACCTGGTCGTGTGGGCGTACCGGGAAGCAGAGTTCGTAACTGGGCACGCTACTCCGCTCACGCCGGTGCGCAATGACCGATCACGGACAGTTTTTGTCGCGCCGCTCTCCGGCCGGGTCCCGGGTCCCCACCGGATCGGGCGCTCACCCTGAATCCTGCGGGTCCGGCCGGGAAAAACCTCGCGTTTGCCGAAAACCGCCCGCGTGGCCACACCATCGGGTAAGGACAGCCGGCCGTCCGCTGGGGACGGTCGGCGCGGTCAGTCGTCGGCGCGGTCAGTCGCGCGGATCTCGCCGGAGCGCACCCGGGCCGCGTGCACGGTGCTGATCCACCAGATGTGCGCGCCGGTCCAGGCCACCACGCCGGCCGCGATGCCGTAGCTGAACGGCAGCAGCCCGGCCCAGCCGGACGTGGCCACCGCGATCATCAGGGTGCCCAACAAGGCGATCTTCGCCGCGTAGACGCCGAGGCCGAACGGCAGCACCAGCCTGGGGTGCACCGAGTCGGCCCAGGCCACCACCAGGGTGGACAACACGTAACTCACGGTCACCACGGCGACACCGGCCGCCGCGCCCGCCGCTCCCGTACCGCCGGCCAGCCACCAGCCGACCGCGGCGGCCAGGCCGATCGCCACCACCGAGACCACGACCAGCGCCGGCAGGTGCGCGACCCGCCACCGGCGGTCGTCCGGCGCGGTCACCGCCGCGCCGCCACCCGCCGCGCCGGCCCGGTCCGCGCCGGCCGGCTCAGCCACGGGGGTACGCCGGGAACTCGCGGGCCAGCTCGGCGACCGCACCGGCGATCCGGGCCAACCGGTCGGCGCCGCCAGCGGCGGCCGGGTCGGTGCGGACCGCGTCGGCGATCAGGCCGGCGATCTGCCGCATCTGCCCCTCCCGCATGCCCTGCGTGGTGACGCTCGGGGTGCCGACCCGGATGCCGGAGGCGACCATCGGCTTCTGCGGGTCGTACGGGATGGCGTTCTTGTTCAGGGTGATGGTCGCGGCGTCGCAGCGCTCCTCGGCCGCCCGCCCGGTCACCCCGGTCTCCCGCAGGTCGATCAGGGCCAGATGGGTGTCGGTGCCGCCGGAGACCGGCCGCATCCCCTCCGCGGCCAGGCCGGCGGCGAGCGCCTGCGCGTTGCGCACCACCTGGGCGGCGTACGCCTGGTATTCCGGCTGGGCGGCCTCGCGCAGCGCGACCGCCTTGGCCGCGACGGCGTGCATCAGCGGGCCGCCCTGGGTGAACGGGAAGACCGCCTTGTCGATCCGCTCGGCCAGCGCCCCGCGGCACAGGATCATGCCGCCGCGCGGGCCGCGCAGCACCTTGTGCGTGGTGGCGCAGACGACGTCCGCGTACGGCACCGGGGACGGGACGGCCCGGCCGGCGACCAGGCCGATGAAGTGCGCGGCGTCCACCATCAGGTACGCCTCGACCTCGTCGGCGATCTCCCGGAACCGGGCGAAGTCGATCAGGCGCGGATAGGCGGTCGCGCCACAGATGATCATTTTCGGCCGATGGGTCCGGGCGAGGTCGCGTACCTCGTCGTAGTCGATCAGCTCGGTGTCCGCCCGGACGGTGTAGCCGACCGTCCGGAACCACCTGCCGGAGAAGTTGACCCGGCTGCCGTGGGTCAGGTGCCCGCCGTGCGGCAGGTCCATCGCCAGCACGGTGTCGCCCGGCTGCAGCAGCGCCGCGTACGCGGCCAGGTTGGCGCTGGCGCCGGAGTGCGGCTGCAGGTTGGCGTGCTCGGCGCCGAACAGCTCCTTCGCCCGGGCGACGCCGATCTCCTCGGCCCGGTCCACCTGGGCGCAGCCGCCGTAGTACCGCCGCCCGGGGTAGCCCTCGGCGTACTTGTTGGTCAACGTCGAGCCGAGCGCGGCCAGCACCGCCGGCGAGGTCAGGTTCTCGCTGGCGATCAGTTGCAGGCCGGTCCGCAGCCGGTCCAGCTCGCCGAGCACCACCTCGGCGATCTCCGGGTCGGTGGCTCGCAGCTCGGCGAGGTCGGGCCCCCAGAACTCGGCCTGCCCGCTCATACCCGTACTCCGGTCCGGATGCTCATGCGGCCGAGTGTATTCGGCCGCAGAATGAGGCCCATGAGATGCCTGGTCACCGGCGCCACCGGCTACATCGGCGGCCGGTTGGTGCCGCGCCTGCTGGCCGACGGGCACGCGGTGCGCTGCCTGACCCGGTCCGCGGGCCGGCTGCGGGACGTGCCGTGGGCCGGCGAGGTCGAGGTGACCGAGGGCGACCTGAGCCGGCCGGAGACCCTGCCGGCCGCGCTGGCCGGGATCGAGATCGCCTACTACCTGGTCCACTCGCTCGGCCAGGCCGGCTTCGAGGCCACCGACCGGGCCGCCGCGACCCACTTCGCCGCGGCGGCCCGGGCCGCCGGCGTACGCCGGATCGTCTACCTCGGCGGGCCGGTGCCACCGACCGGGGAGCGGCACGCCTCGGCGCACCTGCGGTCCCGGGCCGAGGTCGGGCGGATCCTGCTGGACAGCGGCGTACCGACCGTGGTGCTGCGGGCCGCCGTGATCATCGGTTCCGGTTCCGCCTCCTTCGAGATGCTGCGCTACCTCACCGAGCGGCTGCCGGCCATGGTCACCCCGCGCTGGGTGCACAACCGGATCCAACCGATCGCCGTCCGGGACGTGCTGCGGTACCTGGTCGGCTGCGCCACCCTGCCGGACCGGGTCAACCGCGGCTTCGACATCGCCGGCCCGGACGTGCTGACCTTCCTGGAGATGATGCGCCGGTACGCCGCCGTGGCCGGCCTGTCCCACCGGGTCGTCCTGCCCACCCGGGTGCTCAGCCCCGGTCTCTCCTCGTACTGGGTCGGCCTGATCACCCCGGTGCCGAACGCCATCGCCCGGCCGCTGGTGGAGAGCCTGGTGCAGGAGGCGGTGGCCCGGGAACACGACATCGCCGGGTACCTGCCCGACCCGCCGGGCGGGCTGACCGGCTTCGACCGGGCGGTCGAGCTGGCGCTGACCAAAATCCGCGACTTCGACGTGGAGACCCGGTGGTCGACCGCGAGCGGACCGGACCAGGCGGCGGCCGAACCGCTGCCCAGCGACCCGAACTGGTCCGGCGGCTCGGTCTACACCGACGTACGGCAGGCCCGGGTCGCCGCGCCGGCGGATGCGCTGTGGCGGATCATCGAGGGTGTGGGTGGGGAGAACGGCTGGTACTCGTTCCCGCTCGCCTGGTCGGTGCGCGGTTGGCTGGACCGGCTGACCGGCGGGGTGGGCCTGCGCCGCGGCCGGCGGCACCCGCACCGCCTGCTGGTCGGCGAGGCGCTCGACTTCTGGCGGGTGGAGGAGATCGTGCCGGGCGAGCTGCTGCGGCTGCGCGCCGAGATGCGGGTGCCCGGCCGCGCCTGGCTGGAGTTGCGCGCCGAGCCGGACGGCGACCGGGCCAGCCGCTACTCGCAGCGGGCCGTCTTCGTGCCGCGCGGGTTGGCCGGGCACGCCTACTGGGCGGCGGTGAGCCCGTTCCACACGCTGGTCTTCGGCGGGATGGCCCGCAACATCGCCGCCGGCGCCGAACGCCTCGCCGGCTCTTATCCCGGCACCCGGACCCGGTAGGCCGTCCGCCGAAAGCGGCACCGCCCGGCGACGCTCCGCCGAGCCCGCGAGGGCTCAGAGGCCGGCCGCTCAGTCCAGCGGGGAGCGGTCGTCGACGCCGGCCGGCGGGCCGGCGACGCCGGCGGACGTGCCGGCTGGCGCGCCGCCGTACGGGTCGGTCGGGTAGCCGTACGGGTCGGTCGGATAGCGGCGGTACGGGTCGGTCGGGCTGCCGTACGAGCCCGCCGGCGGGACGGCGTACGGGTTGGTGTCGCCGAACGCGGTCCGGACGTTGGGCGGGGTGAACGGCAGCACCGGCTTGTCCCGCAGCGCCGTCTGCATCGTCCGGGCCACCGCGACGACGACCTTGGCCTGCACGTCCTTGCCGACCAGGTCGCGCGGGTCGTCCGGATTGGCGGCGATGGCGGCGGCCGCCACCTGCGGGGTGTAGGCGACCGCGGTCTCCGTCGCGTAGTCCTCGGCGCTGCCGGTCTTGCCGGCCACCGGCCGGCCTTCCATGATCGCGTGCAGTTGCAGACCGGTCCCCCCGTCGCACCGCTGGTACGCGGACTGGTCGCCCACCGGGCAGCGGGCCGCGTCGGTGGCCGCCCGGGCCACCTCGGTGCTGAGCGCCCGCCGGCAGTCCGGGTCGGCGGCGGCGATCCGGCGACCCGCCGGGTCGATGATCGAGACCACCGGCCGGGGCGCGCAGTACATCCCCTCCGCGGCCACCGTCGCGTACGCGTTGGCCAGGTCCAGCGGGGTGGTCGAGGCGACCCCGAAGGTGAACGGACCCCACGCCTTGGCGCCGGTCCGGGCCATGGTGGCGTCGTTCGCGGCGCGGAACTGGATGCCCAGCCGCTGCGCCATCGCCACCACCTGGTCGGCGCCCACCCGCTCGATGAGGTGCGCGAAGTACGTGTTCACCGAGCGGCCGAAGGCGCTCCACATGGTGCGGTAGCCATCCATCCACTCCGGGTTGGAGTTGACCGGGCACCAGTAGCCGCCGCAGCTGGACCGGCCGGTCACCGGGTAGTTCGTCATCAGCCAGGCCGGCGCGTTGAAGCCACTGGCCAGCGGCATCCCCTGCTCCAGCGCGGCCAGCATGGTGAACAACTTGAACGTCGAGCCGGCCTGGTAGCCCTCGATGTCGCCGCCCCCGGCCACGAGCTGGTTGACGGTGTTCGGGTAGTTCTCCTGCCCGGCCGGGTTCCCGCCGGCCTGGTAGTGCCGGTTCACGGCCAGGGCCAGCACCCGCCCGGTGCCCGGTTGCACCACCGCGATCGGCAGGGCCCGCGGGTTGTCCTGGTCGTAGACCCAGTTGGCGTATTTCACGGCGGTGGCCTGGATGTCCGGGTCGATGCTGGCGGTGATCCGGTAGCCGCCCCGGCGCAACGCGGCCAACCGGTCGGCGGGGGTGGCGCCGAAGGCCGGCTGGGTGCTCCACCACTGCCGGAACCAGTCGCAGAAGAAACCCCAGTCCTCGGGCTTGGCCGAGACGCACTCACCGGTGGTGCTGCGCGGCCGCAGCGCCAACCGTTCGCCCCGCGCCCGGGCCGCGTCGGCCGGTGCGAGCACCCCCATCGCGACCATCTGGTCCAGGACGTAGCCGCGCCGCTGCACCGCGGCCGCGGCGTCGCCGTTGATCGGGTCGTAGTAGTCCGGCGCCCGGACCAGCCCGGCCAGCAGCGCCGCCTCGGCCAGGGTCAGCTCCGACGCCCTCTTGCCGAAGTAGCGGTAGCTGGCCGCGGCGATGCCGTACGCCCCGGCCCCGAAGTAGGCGATGTTGAGGTAGCGGCCGAGGATCTCGTCCTTGGACAGCTTCCGTTCCAGTTCCACGGCGTACCGCATCTCCTGGAGCTTGCGGCCCACCGTGGTCTCGGTCGCCGCGGCCCGCTGGGCCTCGGTCAGGTTCGGGTCCGACTTCCGCACGTTGCGGACGTACTGCATGGTCAACGTCGAGGCGCCCTGCCGGTCGTCACCGCCCAGCCGGTTGGCGACGAACGCCCGGAGCACCCCCCGCAGGTCGACCCCGTGGTGGGCGTAGAAGCGGGTGTCCTCGGCGGCGACCATGGCCTGCCGCATCACCGGCGCCACCGCCGACAGCGGGACGTCCGTGCGGTCCTCCTCGTAGAAGGTCGTGATCACGGTACGGCCGTCGGCCGCGTACAGCGTCGAGCGCTGGGCCGGCGGCGGGGTCGGCAGGTCGCCGGACATCCCCCCGTACGGCGCGGTGAGCGCGTTGAGGCCGAAGCCGTAGAGGGTCATCGCCGGCAGGGCCGCCAGGGCCAGCAGCAGGCCGCCGAGCACCCCCGCCAACAACACGGTGAACAGCTTGCCGAGTCGGGAGTGGATCATCGGGCTCACCTCGCGTGACCGGTCGGCACCTGCGGGAACCCGTCAAGAATGACCAGTCTTCGGGTTTTTCACCCTGCTTTCGCCCTATAAGGGACCGATTTCGTGAATTTCCCTCGACGGGCGACAATCGCCCGGCCGGCTACGGCAGCAGCGCGGCGGCCAGCGGCTCGACGGTCTCCTCGATCTCGTCCGCCACCCGGCCGAAGCACTGGTCGCCCCGACCCCACGGGTCGTCCAGGTCGTCGGCGGCCAGCGGCACCGCACCGGCGCGAGCCTGGTCGACCGCCCGGACCAGGGCGGTCCCGCGGGTGTACACCAGGTCCGGAGCAACCCCGGCCGGTGGCAGGCCGGCCAGGTCGACGGTGGGCAACAACCGGCCGAACTCGCCCAGGACGAACGTCCGGGCGGTCGCGTCGGGACGCAGCGCCGTCACGTACTCCTGCTGGTCGGCGGTGGCGGTGAGGACCAGGTCCGCCGCGTCGATCTGGTCGGAGCGCAGCTTGCGGGCGGCGAACCCGTCGACGTCCCCGCCCCGGGTGCGGACCTGGCGGGCCGCCGGCGGGTTCATCTCCTCGCCGGCGTGCCAACCGCCGGTGCCGGCGCTGTGGCTGTGCAGCAGCTCGTCGAGCAGCCCGGGATCGGCGTCCGGCAGCCGCTCCAGCCGCCGCCGGGCGGCCAGAGTCAGCAGCCGCTCGGCCATCGGCGAACGGCAGATGTTGCCCATGCACACGTGCAGGACCGTGAACGGCGGCACTCAGGACACCTCATCAGGCCGGAGCAGGGCGGGCACCACGTCGCCCAGCTTCTCCAACGGTACGGCCCCGGCCCGCAACATCCGGGGCCGTTCGCCGGTCAGGTCGACGATCGTGCTCGGCACCGGATCCGGGGCGGGCCCCGCCTCCAGGTAGACCCGGACCGCCGCGCCGAGCTGGTCACGGGCCTGCGCCGCGGTGGTCGCGGACGGCTGGCCGGTCAGGTTCGCCGACGAGACCGCCATCGGGCCGGTCCGCCGGAGCAGCTCCAGCGCGAGCGGGTGCTGCGGCATCCGGACCGCCACCGTGCCGCCGAAGTCGCCGAGGTCGAGCGGCACCGCCGGGTCGTGCCGCAGCACCAGCGTGAGCGCACCGGGCCAGAACGCGTCGGCCAGGTCCCGGGCGCTGTCCGGCAGGGTCAACGCGAGCCGGCCCAGGGCCGTCCAGGAGTCCACCAGCACCGGCGGCGGCATGTGCCGACCCCGGCCCTTGGCGTCCAGCAGCCGCTGGGCCGCGCCGGGTGCGAAGGCGTCCGCGCCGAGCCCGTACACGGTGTCGGTGGGCAGGACGACCAGCTCGCCGTCCCGGACCGCCGTCACCGCCGCGGCGAGACCGCGCTCCCGGTCATCCGGTCGGCCGCAATCGAAGAACATCACGAGTCAGAAGTCTCTCACCCGCCGGACGTCAGGCCCGGACCGCATCCGGCAGCACCTCACGTACCTGGTCGAAACTGAGCGCGCCCTCCCGCAGCACCTGCGGGGTCGGGCCGGTGACGTCGACGATGGTGCTGGTCAACGAGCTGCCGCACGGGCCGGCGTCCAGGTAGGCCCGCACGGCGTAGCCGAACTGGTCGCGGGCGGTCTCGGCGTCCCGCGCGGCGGGTTGATTGACCTTGTTCGCGGAGGAGAGCGCCATCGGACCGGTCTCCCGCAGCACCTCCAGCGCGAGCGGGTGCAGCGGCATCCGGACCAGGATCCGCCCGCCGGTCTCCCCCAGGTCCCACTGCAGGCTCGGCGAGTGCTCCACCACCACGGTCAACGGGCCCGGCCAGTACGCCTCCACCAGGTCCCGGGCCGACTGCGGCAGGCTGTAGACCAGGCCGTCCAGGGTGTGCCGGGAGCCGACCAGGACCCCGGGCGCGGTCTGCCCCGCGTCCCGGGCCGCCAGCAGCGCCTTCACCGCGTACGGGGTGAAGGCGTCGCAACCGATCCCGTAGACGGTGTCGGTGGGCAGGACCACGAGTTCGCCGTTCTTGACCGCTTCCACGGCCGCGGCCACGCCCCGGTCCCGTTCGGCCAGCGACCGGCAGTCGTAGAGCATCACGGTGAGCCAGTCTGCCACGGACTCACGACGGACCGGCCACCCGCCGGGCGGTGACGAACCGGGGCCGGCCGGTCAGATCCTCGTGACCGACGATCCGATCGAACCGGCCGTCCGCGGCGAGCAGCGCCGGCACCGTCTCCCCCTGCGTGTCGTCGTGTTCCACGCCGAGCATCCCGCCGGGCCGCAGCAGTCGCGCCGCCCGGTCGACCAGCGGCCGGATCACCGCCAGCCCGTCGGCGCCGCCGAACACCGCCTCGGCCGGGTCGTCCGCCACCTCCGGACCCACCTCGGTGCCCACCGGGACGTACGGCGGGTTGCAGACCAGCACGTCGACCCGGCCGGACAGCTCGGTCAGCAGGCCGGGGTCGGTGACGTCCCCCGCGCGTACCTCGATCGGCCGGTCCCCCGCGCCGGCCCGCTCGGCGGCGTTGCGGCGCAGCCAGGCCAACGCCGCCGGGGACCGTTCGACGGCCAGCACGGTCGCGGTCGGCAGCTCGTCGGCCACCGCGAGCGCGATCGCCCCGGAACCGCTGCACAGATCGACCACCGTCACCCCGGATCCGGACGGGCGGCCACCGGCCGCCGGGTCGGGCGTGGCCGCGCGGGCCGCCTCGATCGCCCAGCCGGCGAGCAGCTCGGTCTCCGGCCGGGGCACGAAGACCCCCGGACCGACCGCCAGTTCCAGCTGCCGGAACGCCGCCGAACCGAGCAGGTGCTGCAGCGGCTCCCGGCGGGCCCGCCGGGCCACCAGCTCCTCGAACCGGTGCAGCTGGGCCGCCCCGAACCCGTCGACCAGCGCCAGCCGACCACGGGAAACCCCCAGCACGTACGCCGCGAGTTGCTCCGCCTCGGCCCGGGCCGGGCCGATGCCGGCCGTGGCCAGTCGGGTCGCCGCGCGGGCGACCGCGACCGACGCCCGGAGCCGATCTGGCCCTTCGGTTGGGTGTCGAGGAAAATCTGCCACGCAATAATCATGAGGGTCGCCCCCACCCGGCGCGGCCCGGGTGCGTCACCGGCGACAGAACGCCGCGGATGGAGGTAATGGGTGAGCTGGCTCGACCGGGTCAGGGACCGGGCCGATCTCCTCATGCACGCTCGCGACCTCCTGGAGCACAGCCGGTCCGCCGAGGCGTACGCGGTGCTCGAACAGGTCCTCGCGGAGACCGGCGACCCGTATTCGCGCGCCGACGCCCTGTTGCAGCGCGTCTCCGCGGTGATCAACCTCGGCCGTACCGCCGAGTACACCGACGCCGTCGAGCGGGCCTTCGACGCGGCCCGCGACCTGGCCGAGCCGTACCTGCACGGCCACCTGCACGCCCTCGCCGCGTTGGCCGCCCACGACCAGGGCGCGCTGGACCGGTGCGTCAGCCACCTGGTCCGCTCGGCCCGCGCGCTGAGCGCCGTCGAGGACCCGGACCGGGAGACCGCCTGGGGCTGGCACGACCTGGCGATGGCGTACTCCTACCTCAGCTTCCACGGCTACGCGCTGAGCGCGCTGGAGCGGGCCCGGCAGCTCGCCGCCGACGCGGGCATCCCGGAGGAGACGTTCGCCGCTCCCGGGATCCGGCTGCGCAACGCGGTGGCGCTCGACCACAACGGTGACAGCGACGGCTGCCTGCGGGTGCTGCGGGACATCGACGGAGACCTCAACCGCTTCCTGCGCGGTGGCGGTATCACCCGGCTGCGGCCGAGCGGCCTCACCGCGTACGGCTATGCCCTGGCCCGCCGCGCGGCCCTGGGTGAGACGTCCGACCCGGTGCCCGGCGCCGACCCGCGGGCCCTGCTCGCCGAGGGCGGCGACAGCGCGCGGGCCCGGGACATGCGCCAGCTCGGCGAGGTCTGCCTGGCCATCGCGGCGAACCGGCCGATCGAGGCGATCACCCGGCTGGACACCGCCCGGGTCGCCGCCGAGACGCTGGGCGCCGCCGAGGCCGCCCGACTGCGCAGCCTGGCCCTGGCCCGGGCCGGCGACCACGCCGCCGCGCACCGGACCGACCGGTACGCCTTCCGGCTCGCCGCGCAGCGCAACGACCGGTTGCGGGACGTCTACGTGGACGGCATCGCCGCCCGGATCGACCACGAGGAACTGCGTCGGGAGGCGGCCCGGTTCGAGGGCGAGGCGCTCACCGACCCGCTCACCGGCCTGCCCAACCGGCGCAGCCTGGAGCGGTACATCACCATGATGGTCAGCCGGGGTCAGCGGGCCGTGGTCGGCGTCTGCGACCTCGACGGGTTCAAGGCGGTCAACACCACGCACGGGCACCACTCGGGCGACCTGGTGCTGCAGCGGGTCGCCGGGGTGATCAACCGGGTGATGCGGCGGGGCGACTTCGTCGCCCGGTACGGCGGGGACGAGTTCGTCGTCGTGCTGCCCGGCGCCGGAATGCCCGAGGCGGCCGAGGTCACCCGCCGGATCACCCAGGCGGTGCGGGACGAGGACTGGGAGTCGCTGGTGCCCGACACCCCGGTCGGGGTCAGCGTCGGCTTCGCCGAGGTCACCGGCAGCGGCGCCGCGCTGCGGGACGCCCTGGGCACCGCGTTCGAGATCGCCGACCGGGAGATGCTCCGGGCCAAGACCCGTCCCCGCGCGGCCTCCTGACTCAGCGGCGGGACAGCTCGCTGTCGCCGGCCAGCCGGGCCGCCCGGTCCGCCTCGGCCAGCGCGTCGAGCACCCCGTCCAGCTCGCCGGCCAGCGCCAGGTCGAGGTTGTACGCGGTGTAGCCGATCCGGTGGTCGGTGATCCGGTTCTGCGGGAAGTTGTAGGTGCGGATCCGTTCCGAGCGGTCCACCGTCCGGACCTGCGCCTTGCGGGCGTCCGAGGCCGCCGCGTCGGCCTGCTCCTGGGCCGCCGCGAGCAGCCGGGCCCGCAGGATCCGCATCGCCTGCTCGCGGTTCTGCAGCTGGCTCTTCTCGTTCTGGCAGGAGACCACGATCCCGGTCGGTACGTGGGTGATCCGCACCGCCGAGTCGGTGGTGTTGACCGACTGGCCACCCGGCCCGGACGAGCGGAAGACGTCGATCCGCAGCTCGTTCGGATCGATGGTGACGTCCACGTCCTCCGCCTCGGGCAGCACGAGTACGCCGGCGGCGCTGGTGTGGATCCGGCCCTGCGACTCGGTGACCGGCACCCGCTGCACGCGGTGCACGCCGCCCTCCCACTTGAGCCGGGACCAGACCCCGTTGCCACCCTCGGGTACGCCCTTGGTCTTCACCGCGAGCGAGACGTCCTTCACCCCGCCCAGGTCCGAGTCCTGCGCGTCGATCACCTCGGTGACCCAGCCGCGCCGCTCCGCGTACCGGGTGTACATCCGCAGCAGGTCGGCCGCGAACAGGGCGGACTCCTCCCCACCCTCGCCGGCCTTGATCTCGACGATCACGTCCTTGGCGTCGTGCGGGTCGCGCGGGATGAGCAGCTCGGCCAGCCGCTCCTCCAGCTCGGGGAGCCGGCCGGCGATGGTCTCCGCCTCGGCCGCGAACGACGCGTCCTCGGCGGCCAGCTCGCGGGCGGCGGCGAGATCCTGTCGTGCCTCGGTCAACTCGCCGGCCGCCTTGTGGATCGGCGCCAACTCGGCGAACCGCCGGCCGACCCGCCGGGCCGTGTTCTGGTCGGCGTGGATCGCCGGATCGGCGAGCCGCTTCTCCAGGTCCGCGTACTCGTCCAGCAGCGCCGCCAACCGCTCACTACTCACTGCCCACTCCCTCGCCGACCTATGAACGGATTACACCTCGCTCCGGACGGACCGCGACCAGAGTCCGGGGTTGGCGGCCGGGTGACCCGCGTCGGGATCAAGCCTGACCGCCCAGAGCGGGTCACCCGGCCGCCAACCCCCACCACGACGAGCCGCGACTGCCACAAAGAACGGGACCGTACGAAGAACGGCGCCCGTGCCCGGTGCTGGACCGGGCACGGACGCCGTCGACGTGGCTACTTGGCCTTCTTGGCCTGAACCTTGGCGTACTTCTGCTGGAACTTCGCGACCCGGCCGGCGGTGTCGAGGACGCGCTGCTTACCGGTGTAGAACGGGTGGCAGGCGCTGCAGGTCTCGACGTGGATCGTGCCGCCCTTGGCGGTGCTACGGGTCGTGAACGTGTTGCCGCACGAGCACGTGACCTCGGTGGAGACGTACTCGGGGTGGATGTTGGGCTTCATGTCGCCTCGGTCCTTTCGTCAGGTGGTCGCCGGGTCGCCGTCGTGGCCCGCCCCGAGGTGCGGGACGAGCTGGGCGTGAACCGGAACCGGTGGCCGATTGACCAGTGTGCCATCCCGGATCACCGCCGGTGAAACCGGGCGGCACACGCGCGGTCCGGGTGAGGTAACGCGAAACCGCCGCCGGACATTCCTGCCCCGGTCCCTCCTCCTTCATCCGGTTTCCCGCCGCCGGCAGGCGCACACCCGGGCGACCGCACCCGGATCGGCCCACCCGGCCGGTCGATGTCCGGAATACTCCTTTCAATACGTGAATCATGACGTAAATAAAGTTCAACGCAGTCTGTCCGAATGAATGGGTAATCGTCGCGTTACCATCTGATCCTCCGGAAAGACGACGTCTCAGCGCGAGGAGGAGAACCATGGCACTGGGAGCGATAAACCTGGTCACCGTGCCGGTGACCGACCAGGACCGGGCCAAGAAGTTCTACGTGGAAACGCTCGGCTTCGAGGAGAAATTCGACTACGTCATGGCGGCGGCCGGCGCGGGCGGCGGCAGCCGGTGGGTGATGTTGACCCCACCGAACGGCGGTCCGGACATCACCCTCGCCAGCTGGTTCGGCGGCGACAAGGCGCGGCCCGGCTCGGCGAAACTCTCGATCACCTGCGACGACGTGGACGCCACCTGGGCGCAGTTGAACGCCGTCGGCGTGCCGGTGCACAGCGCCGTCGAGGACGCGCCGTGGGGACGGTGGTTCGGCTTCGACGATCCGGACGGCAACAACTGGCTGGTCGTACAGCAGTCGTGAGCGCCGACGGCGTGAGCCCCGACCACAGACCGTGGTCGGGGCTCACGCCGTCGTGCACGCGCCGTGCGCGCCGGTGGTTACCGCGTCACTCGCCCGGAGTCGACTTGGCGATCTGCATCAGGAACTCGATGTTGGTCCGGCTCTGCTTGAGCCGGTCCAACAGCAGGTCCAGTCCGGCCTGCGAGTCCAACGAGTGCAGCACCTTGCGCAGCTTGTGCGTGATGGCCAACTCCTCGGGAGCCAGCAGGATCTCCTCCTTACGCGTGCTGGAGGCGCTGACGTCGACGGCCGGGAAGACCCGCTTGTCGGCGATCTTCCGGTCCAGCTTCAGCTCCGCGTTGCCGGTGCCCTTGAACTCCTCGAAGATCACCGTGTCCATCATGGACCCGGTCTCCACCAGGGCGGTGGCGAGGATGGTCAGCGACCCGCCGTTCTCGATGTTGCGGGCCGCGCCGAGGAAGCGCTTCGGCGGGTAGAGCGCGGTCGAGTCGATACCGCCCGACATGATCCGGCCGCTGGCCGGCGCCGCCAGGTTGTACGACCGGCCGAGCCGGGTCACCGAGTCGAGCAGCACGACCACGTCGTGGCCCAGCTCGACCAGGCGCTTGGCCCGCTCGATCGCCAACTCGGCGACCGTGGTGTGGTCCTGCGGCGGCCGGTCGAACGTGGCCGCGATGACCTCGCCCTTGACCGTGCGCTGCATGTCGGTGACCTCTTCGGGCCGCTCGTCGACCAGCACCACCATCAGATGCACCTCGGGGTTGTTGTGGGTGATCGCGTTGGCGATCGCCTGCAACACCATCGTCTTACCGGCCTTGGGCGGCGAGACGATGAGCGCCCGCTGACCCTTGCCGATCGGCATCACCAGGTCGATGACCCGCGTGGTCAGGATGTGCGGCTCGGTCTCCAACCGCAGGCGGTCCTGCGGGTAGAGCGGGGTGAGCTTGTAGAACTCCGGCCGGCGCTTGGCCTCGTCCGGCTCCATCCCGTTGATCGTGTCCAGCCGGACCAGCGGGTTGTACTTGTCCCGCCGCTGCTCGCCGTCCCGGTTCGCGCGCACCGCACCGGTCACCGCGTCACCGCGGCGCAGGCCGTACTTCTTGACCTGGGACATCGAGACGTAGACGTCATTCGGGCCGGCCAGGTAACCGGTGGTCCGGACGAACGCGTAGTTGTCCAGCACGTCGATGATGCCGGCCACCGGGACGAGCACGTCGTCCTCGCTGACCTGCGGCTCGCGACCCGTATCGGCACCCGTGTCGCCCCGCTCGCCGCGACCACGCCGCCGGTCCCGGAACCTGCTGCGCCGGCTGCGGCGACCCCCGCCCTCGCCGTCGTCGTCACCGTCGTTGTCCCGGTCGGCCGCCCGCTGGCCGCCCCGGTCGTTGCGGTCGCCCCGATCGTTGCGGTCACCGCGCTCGTTGCGGTCGCCCCGGTCGGTGCGCTCACCGCGCTCGCTCCGGTCAGCACGCTCGCCGCGGTCGGTGCGCTCCGCGCGCTCGCCCCGGTCGTTGCGCTCGCCCCGCTCGCCCCGCTCGGCGCGGTCGCCCCGGTCGGCGCGTTCGTTGCGGTCACCGCGGTCGGTGCGCTCCGCGCGATCGCCCTTGCCGGTACGCCCGTCGCCGCGCTCGGCCTGGTCGGTCTGGTCGGCCGACCCGCCCCGGTCGCCCGGCTGCTCGGTCGCGGTCTCCTCGGCGCGCTGCTCGGCGGCCGCCGTGGCTCGGGAACGACGAGCGGTGCGTTCCCTGGTCCGGGGCTCGCCGCCGGCACCGGTCTCGGTGTCGGTGTCGGTCGCCGGCCGCTGCGCCTCCGGCCGCTCCGCGGTCTCCCGGACCTCGGCGCGCACCTCCTCGCGAGGCGGTGCGGCGGCGGCCGCGACCTCGGCCCGCGGACGGGGCGCGTTCCCGGCGCCCGAACCGGCCTGCCGCTCGGAGATGGCAGCGATCAGTTCGCCCTTGCGCATCCGGGCCGTACCGGAGATGCCGAGCGACGCGGCCAGGCTCTGCAGCTCCGGCAGCAGCATCGCCGACAGCCCGGTGCCGGACCGCCGACGACGGGCGGGACCTGCGGTGGCTTCGCCAGCGACGTTGGAAACATCCGACGTCACGTCGGTGGTGTCGCTCAATGGATTCCTTCCCTCGATAAGGCCGGGGCTGCCCGGGATCGGCGTGCCAGGTGGCCGGGCGGCCTCGGTGCACCCGCCTCGCGTGACACGTCGCGGGAGTCTGTAACACAGCAGCCGGTCGGGCTCCCGACGCACCAACATCGGTACGCGGGTCTCGCCGTCTGCGGCGACCGGTGGAGACTGCGAGTACGGCGTGAGCCTAGGCAGGGGTGAGACGGACTGACCGCCGATAGCTTCGGGGTGCGCCGACCCGCAGGAGATCGCGTTGCTTCGCGGCTGTGCTAAGTCTAGAGCGTAATCAACTCTTCCGACCTGCGGCAACAGGGTCCCGCTCGGCGTGTCCCAGTGTACCAACATCCAGCCGGGCGCCGGTGACGTCTATCGGCAACCGGTGTGCGACCCAGTCCATTCCCGGGTCGAACCCGTCAGGTGGGCTGGTCAGCGCCAATATGCTCGGTCCCGCCCCACTGATCACGGCGGGCACGCCGAGGGCGCGCAGCTCGCCGAGCAACCGGGCGGAATCCGGCATACCGGATGATCGGTAACGTTGATGCAGGTAATCCTCGGTTGCCGCGTACAGCATGGTCGGATCGGCGGTCAACGCGTGCACCAGCAGGGCCGCTCGCGCCGCGTTGCGGGCCGCGTCCGAGTGCGGCACGGTCGCCGGCAACGCCGCCCGGGCCACCGAGGTCAGCCCCCGCAGCCCGGGGACGTACACGGTCGGCCGCACGGCCGCGGCCGGCCCGAGCGACACCGCCCGCGCCCCGGCCGGATCCTCGGTCCAGGCGATGGTGAAGCCGCCGAGCAGACACGGCGCGACGTTGTCGGGGTGCCCCTCCAACTCGGCCGCCAGCCGCAACGCCGCCTCGTCGTCCATCCGTTCCCGGCCGTCGACCACCAGGGCCCGGGCGAGCTGCACCCCCGCCACGATCGCGGCCGACGACGAACCGAGGCCGCGCGCCTGTGGGATCCGGTTGACGCAGTCGACCGCCAGCCCGGCGGGCTGACCACCCAGTACGTCGAAGGCGGCCCGCATGGCCCGGACGACCAGGTGGGTCTCGTCGGTCGGCAACTCCCCCGCGCCCTCGCCGGTCACCCCGACCCGGCAGCCGGTCGGGACCACCCGGGCGGTGACGTCGTCGTACAGCGCCAGGGCCAGGCCCAGCGCGTCGAAGCCCGGCCCGAGATTGGCACTGGTGGCCGGGGTACGCACGCTTGCCGACCCGGCCCGGAAGGACAGCCCCATGGGCTCATGCTAGGCGGGGAGCCCGGCCGGTCCCGGCGCCGTCCGCAAGCTGGGACGGCGGCGGACAGTCGACCGGCCCGGCGGCTCCGGCCGGGTCCGGTCGCCGGGCACCTCGGCCGGAGGTCTCGGGAAGCCGGCCACACACTCCGTTCCCGGCGGCGCACTGTCGTGCCCCGTTCCCGGGCGCAGCGCTGTCGTGCCCGCCGATACGATGCCCCGGACCATCGATGCGGAGGAGGACTGGCGCAGTGACGAACGTCGGACTGGTGGCCGGACAACTCGTGGCCATGGCACCGAACCTCCTGGTGCTGCTGGGCGGCCTGATCGTGGTCGTGGTCCGGGGCTCGCGGATGCCCGGCAAGGCCCGGGCGCTGGCGCTCGTCGGCCTCGGGGTGCTGCTCTTCGAGAGCGTGCTGAGCGTGGCCTGGTACTCCTTCGGGGCGCGGGCGCTCGGCTACGCCACCGGCCTCTCGATCGCGGTGGGCGTGCTGCTCAACCTCGTCGGCGCCGGTGGGCTGGCGCTGGTGATCGCGTCCACGGTCAGCCGCGCGGCACCGACGCCGCCGGTCGGACCCGGCGGACCGGGCGGGTTCGGCGGCCACCCGTACCCGCCGGTGCCGAACCAGCCCGCGGCGGGCTACGGCACGCCCACCGGCGCGCCCGGCGCCCCCGGCGCACCGGCCCACCCGACCTCCGCGCCGGGCGCCCCCGGCGGCTGGCCGGCTACCGGGCCGGGACCGGGTCCGGGTCCGGGTCGGTGAGCGACAACCGGCGGGTGGCGAGCCGCCAGCCGACCGCGTAGACCACGGTGATCAGGCCGCAGCCGGCCACCACGATCCGCTCGTCGACGTGGTCGACGACGGCGGCGACCATCAGCTGACTCAGCGAGATCGCCAGGGTCGCCAGCATCATGTCGCTGGCGAAGACCCGGCCGCGCAACCGGTCCGGCACCTCACCCTGCAGCGCGTAGTTGGACAGCACCCAGTTGCTGCCGCCGCCCAGGTGCGCCACGAAGACCAGCACCAGCACCAGCGGGAACCACCGCACCAGTGACACGCCGACGTAGGCCAGCCCGTAGGTGGCCATGGACAGCGCCAGCCCGGGCAGCAGCCAGGACCGGTGGCCGAGGATCCGGCGGGTCAGTATCGGACCGACCAACGCGCCGGCGCCGCGTACCGCGAAGAGCAGGCCGGCGCCCACCGCGCCCACGCCGAACAGCCCGGCCAGCAGCGGAAAGACCGTGAGCACCCCGTTGCCGAGGCCGACCGCCGACTTCACCGTGACCAGGCCGAGCACCCGGGGACGGTGCGCGATGTAGCGCAATGCCTCGCCGATCGCGGTCCAGGTGCGCTGCGGCGGCAGGTGCCGCTCGCGCGGCGCCTGCAACGGCCGCCGGATCAGACTGGCCAGCCCGGCCGCGGCGGCCAGCGCCACCACGGCCACCCAGAAGCAGGCGTACGGGCCGAAGGCCGCGCTGAGCACCCCGCCGAGCGAGGCGCCCACGACGGTCATCGTGCCCCAGGCCGAACCGGCGACCGCGTTTCCGGCGGCGAGGTCGGCGGGATCCAGCACGTTGGGCAGCGCGGCCTGGGCGGCCGGGGAGTAACAGGCCTTGGCCAGCGCGATCACCCCGACCGCCACCGGCGCCAGCCAGGCGGTGCCCGAGGTCCGCACCCCGAGCAGCAGCAGCACGCCGAGCAGGGCGGTCCCGTTGGCCACCATCATAATTCTCTTCCGGTCCACCCGGTCGGCGAGCGCCCCGGTGAACGGCAGCAGCAGCGCCACGATGCCGGTGTCCACCGCCAGCACCAGGGCGCCGAGCACCCCGCCCCCGGTCAGCTTGGGCAGCAGCACCAGCAGCGGCACCATGACGAACCAGTCGGCACCGAAGACGACGAGTTCGGCGAGGAAGAGATTCCGGAAGTCGCGGTTCCGGGTAAGGACCGAAAGCGGTGATGACACGTACCGGAAGGTTACTCCGCCGATCGGAGGCGGAACCGTCGGCCGGGCGGTGGCCAGCGCCGCGGCCCGTTCCGCCGCCGGGGTGGCGGCGGAACAGGCGATCGACGCGACCCGGCGGTCAGTCGTCCTGCGGTGGCAGCGGGGACCGGCGGCTCTTCGGCAGGCGGAGCACCTCGAACTGGTCGGTGCCGTCGATCAGCGCGCCGGACGGCGCCGGCCGGACGGGTGGCTGCTCGGCCGACCGCTGCCCGTCCGAGGTGGCCACGCCGGTCGCCGTCGCCGTCCGATCCGGCGCGGCGTGCCGGCCGACCCGGTCCGCCGAAACGTCGGCGGGCCGGTCCGCGCCGCCGGCCGTGCCCGCACCACCGCCGTCGGCCGTACCAGCGTCGCCGTCGGCCGCGGCCCGGCGGCGACGGAACCGTTCCTTGGTGTTCTCCACCATGGTGTAGAGCGTCGGCACCAGCACCAGGGTCAGCAGCGTCGAGGAGATCAGGCCGCCGATCACCACCACCGCGAGCGGCTGCGAGATGAAGCCGCCCTGCCCGGTGAGCCCGAGCGCCATCGGGAGCAGAGCGAAGATCGTCGCGATGGCGGTCATCAGGATCGGCCGCAGCCGGCGCCGGCCGCCCTCGATCACCGCCTCCCGGACGCCCATCCCCTGCGCCCGGTACTGGTTGATCAGGTCCATCAGCACGATCGCGTTGGTGACCACGATGCCGACCAGCATCAGCACACCGATCAGCGCCGGTACGCCGAGCGGCGTACCGGTGGCGAGCAGCAGCCCGATCGCACCGGTCGCCGCGAACGGGATGGAGACCAGCAGGATCAGCGGCTGGATCAGGCTGCGGAACGTCGCCACCATGATCACGAAGACGATCGCGATCGCGGCCAGCACGGCCAGGCCGAGATCGCCGAACGCCTCGGCCTGGTCGGCGCTGGCCCCGCCCACCGTGACGGTGGCCCCCGGGATGTCGATCGCGTCGAGCCGCTTCTGCAGGTCGGCGGTGGTCTGGCCGAGGTTCGCGCCGGTCGCGGTGCCGCTGACCGTGGCGCTGCGGTCACCGTCGATCCGGGTCACCTGGACCGGTCCCTGGCCCTGGGTGACCTTGGCGACGTCACCCAGCCGGACCGGGCCGATCGGCAGGGTCTTCAACTCGTCCACGGTGGCCGGTGCCTGGCCCGGGGCGCGCAGCACCACGTCCAGCTGCCGACCGTCCAGGTTGACCTTGCCGAGCGGGCTGCCGCGGAAGGACTGGGCCACGATCTGCCCGATCGTCGCCTCGGAGAGCCCGTACCGGGCGGCGGCCGCCCGGTCCACCGCGATGTCGACCCGCGGCGTGCTCTCCGCCAGGCTGGTGGTCACGTCGACCACCTTCGGCGTCTCGGCCATCGCCGCGCGGACCCGCTCCGTCGCCCGGCTCAACACCTCCGGATCGGCCGCCTGCACGACCACCTCGAGCTTGTCGCCGGAGGCGCCGGAGTCGGCCGCGCCGAACCGGATCTCACCGACGCCGGTCAGCGCGTCCAGCTTCGCCCGCAGGTCGTCCTTGACCCGGGCGGCGTCGGCGTCGGCGGCCAGGGCCACGTTGTACGACGCCTTGGTGTTGCCACCACCGCCCTCCCACGGCAGCCCGCTGCCGCCGGCCGTCACCTGGTACGTCTTGACACCCGCGGTGGCGGCCAGCACGTTCTCCACCTTCCGCGCCGCCGCGTCGGTGGCCGCCAGGCTGCTGCCCACCGGCAGCTCCTGGCTGATCGCGATGGTGTCCTGACCGGAGTCGTCCAGGAAGTTGGTCTTCAGCCTGGTGGACAGCGCGAACGTGCCGAGGAGCACCACCAGTCCGATCGCCACGGTGGTCCACCGCCGGGTGGTGGCGAACCGGACCACCGGCAGGTACGACCGCTGCAGCGGGCTGCGCAGCTCCTTCTCCTGCGCGGCCCGGCGCACCGCGGCGTCGTCCTCGGTGTCGCCCGCCCGGGGCAGGAACCAGTAGGCGAGCACCGGGATGACCGTCAGCGAGACCAGCAACGAGGCCAGCAGCGCCACCGTGACGGTGATCGCGAACGGTGCGAACAGCTGGCCGACGAACCCGCCGACCAGGGCGATCGGGGCGAACACCGCCACCGTGGTCAGGGTGGAGGCGGTGACCGCGCCGGCCACCTCCCGTACGCCGTTCAGGATGGCGGTCCGTTTGGCCTCGCCGTAGCCGAGGTGCCGCTTGATGTTCTCCAGCACGACGATCGAGTCGTCGACCACCCGGCCGACGGCGATGGTCAGCGCGCCGAGGGTGAGCAGATTGAGCGAGTAGTCGCCGATCCAGAGCGCGATCAGGGCCACCACCACGGACAGCGGGATGGAGACCGCGGTGACCAGGGTGGACCGGATCGACAGCAGGAAGACCAGGATCACCAGCACGGCCATGACCAGGCCGAGCAGGCCCTCGGTGGTGAGACTGTCGATCGACCGCTCGACGAACGGCGCCTGGTCGAACACGACGGTCAGGTCGGCGCCGGAGGCGTCCCGCAGGGCGGCCAGCTTGTCCTGGATCTCGTGCGAGATGGTCACCGCGTTGCCGTCCGGCGCGGCGGTGATCGCGATGCCGAGGCTGTCCTTGCCGTTCGTCCGGGCGAACGAGGTGGCCGGGGCGAGCTGTTCGGTGACCGTGGCGACGTCACCGAGCCGGACCGGGGCGGCCCCGCCACCGGACAGGTAGAGATTGCGCAGGTCGTCCACGGAGGTGATCCGTCCACCGATCTGCACCGGCAGGCTCTTGTCCCCCTCGGCCACCGTGCCGGCCGGGATGGATATCCCGTTGGCCTGCAGCGTCTGCCCGATGGCGGTCGGCTGCACCTTGGCGGCGGCCAGCTTCGCCGGCTCCGGGCTGATCACCACGACCGGGTTGCGGGTACCGGTCAGCGCGACGGTGCGGACCCCCGGCAGCGCCTCCAGCTCGGGCACCACCGAGGCGTTCAGCTTGTCGGCCAGCGCCCGCTCGTCGCCGCCGCCGGACGCGGCGAGCACCACCGCCGGCAGGTCGTCCGTGCTGCCGGCGACGACCTGCGGGTCGACGCCGTCGGGCAGCTGGGTACGGATCCGGTTGATCTGGTTCTGCATCTTGCTGACGGCGTCGTCGAGGTTCGTGCCGAACTCGTACTCCACCTGCAGGGTGGCGGCGCCGTCGCGGGAGGTCGAGGTGATCTTTTTCAGCCCGCTGATCCCCTTGATGCTGTTTTCCAGCGGCTCGGTGACCTGGGACTCGACGATCTCGGGCGAGGCACCCGGGTACGGCGCGACGACGAAGGCGCCCGGGAACTCCAGCGACGGCAGCAGCTGCTGCTTGAGCGACGGCACCGCGTAGACACCGAAGCCGGTGATCACGATCGCGATGAGGGCTACCAGCCCTCGGTTGGCGAGGCTGAGTCTGGCGAGCAACGACATGGGCGGGCCCACTCCCCGATGATTGTTGCGATGAGCTCGACGGTTCGAATTCTGCCCGACGTGCGCCACCGGTCCGGCGTGGGGGCGCCGGACCGGGCGGTAACCTCCGGCGGGGCTCTCAGGCCAGGTCGAGGGCCCGGGCCGCGGCCAGGACGTCGTTGCGAATGGTGCTCGGCGCCGGCGCGGTGGAGATCGCCCACTCCGGGTCCTTCAGCCCGTGCCCGGTGACCGTGCAGACCACCGTCGCGCCCGGCGGCACCGCACCGGCCTCGGCCTGCTGCAACAGGCCGGCCACGCTGGCCGCGCTGCCCAGCTCGACGAAGACACCGACCTCCCGGGCCAGCAGCCGGTACGCGGACAGGATCTCCCGGTCGGAGACCGCGGCGATCAGACCGCCGGAGGCGTCCCGGGCGTCCACGGCCCTGGTCCAACTGGCCGGGTTGCCGATCCGGATGGCGGTGGCGATGGTGGACGGCTCGTGCACCACCGCGCCGGTGACGATGGGCGCGGCGCCGGCCGCCTGGAAGCCGAACATCCGGGGCGTACGGGTGGCGTTGCCGGCCTGCGCGTCCTGCTGGTAGCCGAGCCAGTAGGCGCTGATGTTGCCGGCGTTGCCGACCGGCAGGCAGTGGATGTCCGGGGCGTCGCCGAGCGCCTCGACGATCTCGAAGGCGGCCGTCTTCTGCCCCTCCAGCCGGTCCGGGTTCACCGAGTTGACCAACGCTACCGGGTAGTCCTGGGCCAGCTTGCCGGCCAGCGCCAGGCAGTCGTCGAAGTTGCCGTTGACCTGGAGCAGTTTCGCGCCGTGCACCAGCGCCTGGCCCAACTTGCCCAGCGCGATCTTGCCCTGCGGGACCAGCACCGCACAGGTGATCCCGGCGCGGGCCGCGTAGGCTGCCGCCGAGGCGCTGGTGTTGCCGGTCGAGGCGCAGATGATCGCCTTGCTACCGGCCTCGACCGCCTTGGAGACGGCCATGGTCATCCCGCGGTCCTTGAACGAGCCGGTCGGGTTGGCGCCCTCCACCTTGAGGTGCACGTCGCAGCCCGTCCGGGCGGACAGCACCGGCGCCGGCACCAGCGGGGTGTTCCCCTCGTGCAGCGTCACCACCGGCGTCGAGTCGGACACCGGGAGCCGGTCCCGGTACGCCTCGATCAGACCCCGCCACATCGCGCCCTCCTCGTGGCCGTGCCCGCTCCCGCGGGTGCGGTAGGGAATAACAGCGTGCACCAGCATCGGCCGGCGGGCGCGACCGCACCGCCGAATAACCACCTGCCGGGATTCCGGGCGGCCCGGCCGGGCGGCGAAGCCGCAGGTCAGCGCCGCGCCCGCCGGGTTGCGCGCGGCGCTGACGCCCGCCGTGCGCGCTACCGGTCGCCGCCCTCCACCCGCAGCACGCTGGCGATGGACCGGACGATGTCCAACCGGCGCAGGTCCTCGACGGTGGCGGCCAGGGCCGCGTCGGTGGCCTCGTGGGTGACGATGACCAGCACGGCGTCCCCGCCGCGGCCGACCGGTCGGTCCGTACCACCGGCCGGGCCCTGCCGGACCGTGGCGATGGAGACGTCGTGCCCGGCGAAGACGCCGGCCACCGCCGCCAGTACGCCCGGCCGGTCGGCCACGTCCAGGCTGATGTGGTAGCGGGTACGCGCCTCGCCCATCGGCCGGATCGGCAGCGCCGCGTACGCCGACTCGCTGGCCGCCCGTACCCCGACCAGCCGGTTGCGGGCCACCGTGACCAGGTCACCGAGCACCGCGCTGGCGGTCGGCGCCCCGCCGGCACCCCGGCCGTAGAACATCAACTGGCCGGCGGCGACCGCCTCGACGAAGACCGCGTTGAACGCGTCGCCGACCCGGGCCAGCGGATGACTCAACGGGATCATGGCGGGGTGCACCCGGACGCTCACCGAGTCGGCACCGGTGGAGTCCGGGCCGCGGGAGGCGATGCAGAGCAGCTTGATCGTGCAGCCCATCGCCCGGGCGCTGGCCACGTCGGCGGCGGTGACCTCGGTGATGCCCTCCCGGTGCACGTCGGCGGCGGTGACCCGGGTGTGGAAGGCCAGCGAGGCCAGGATCGCCGCCTTGGCCGCGGCGTCGAAGCCCTCCACGTCGGCGGTCGGGTCGGCCTCGGCGTACCCCAGCTCGGTGGCCTGGTCCAGCGCCTCGGCGAAGCCGGCCCCGGTGGCGTCCATGGCCGAGAGGATGTAGTTGGTGGTGCCGTTGACGATGCCGGTGACCTGGGTGACGGTGTCGCCGTGCAGCGACTCGCGCAGCGGCCGCAGCAACGGGATGGCGCCCGCCACCGCCGCCTCGTAGTACAGGTCGGCGCGGCCCTCGACGGCCGCGTCGTGCAGCGCCGCACCGTCCTCGGCCAGCAGCGCCTTGTTGGCGGTGACCACGCTCTTGCCGCTCCGCAGCGCCTCGACCAGCCAGCCGCGTGCCGGTTCGATGCCGCCGACCATCTCGACCACCACGTCGACGTCGTCCCGTTTGATCAGGCTGAGCGGGTCGGTGGTGAACAGCTCCGGGTTCACCGGCAGCGGGCCGCGGTCGCGGCCCATCCGGCGGACCGCGATGCCGGCCAGTTCCAGCGGGGCGCCGATCCGGGCGGCCAGGTCGGCGGCCTGCTCGTGCAGCAGCCGGACCACCTCGGTACCGACGGTTCCGCAGCCCAGCAGGGCCAGCCGGACAGGTTTCATCTCAGCCCACATCCAATGCCAGCAGATCGTCTTCGGTCTCCCGCCGGACGATCAGGCGGGCCTCACCGCCGCGCACCGCCACCACGGGCGGCCGGGGGACATGGTTGTAGTTGCTGGCCATGCTGCGGCAGTAGGCACCCGTGCCGGGCACGGCGAGAAGATCTCCGGGCTGGACGTCGGCGGGCAGGAATTCATCCTTCACCACGATGTCCCCCGACTCACAGTGCTTTCCCACCACGCGGGCAAGAATCGGCGCCGCGGTGGAGGCCCTGGACGCCACGGTGGCCGAGTACGACGCGTCGTACAGGGCGGTCCGGATGTTGTCGCTCATCCCGCCGTCGACCGAGACGTAGGTCCGGATGCCGTCCACGTCCTTGACCGTGCCGACCTCGTACAGGGTGAACACCGCCGGACCGACCAGGGCCCGGCCGGGCTCGATCGACAGCCGGGGTACGGCGAGCCGCTCGACGTCGCACTCGCCGTCGACGATCTTGCGGAGCCGCTTGGCCAGGTCGGCCGGGCTGGCCGGGTCGTCCTGGGTGGTGTACGCGATGCCGAAGCCACCACCCAGGTCCAGCTCGGGCAGCTCGACGCCGCGGGCGTCGCGGATCTGCGCCTGCAGGGCCAGCACCCGGCGGGCGGAGACCTCGAAGCCGCTGGTGTCAAAGATCTGCGAGCCGATGTGCGAGTGCAGGCCGCGCAGCTCCAGCACGTCCTCGTCGAGGATCCGGAACGCCGCCGCGGCGGCCGCCCCGCCGGCCAGCGAGAAGCCGAACTTCTGGTCCTCGTGCGCGGTGGCGATGAACTCGTGGGTGTGCGCCTCGACGCCGACGGTGACCCGGACCAGCACCCGGGGGCGTACCCCGCGCCGGCGGGCCAGCTCGGTCAACCGGGTGATCTCGTCGTCCGAGTCGACGATGATCCGGCCCACCCCGGCGTCGACCGCCCGGGTCAGCTCGGCCACCGACTTGTTGTTGCCGTGGAAGCCGATCCGCTCGGCCGGCATCCCGGCGGACAGCGCCACCGCCAGCTCACCGCCCGAGCAGACGTCCAGGTGCAGGCCCTCCTCGGCGACGATCCGCACCACGGCGCGGCAGAGGAACGCCTTGCCCGCGTAGTAGACGTCCTCGTCCGGGAAGGCGGCCCGAAAGTCCCGGCACCGGGCCCGCAGGTCGTCCTCGTCGAGCACGTACGCCGGCGTGCCGTACCGCCGGGCCAGCTCGCGCACGTCGAGCCCGGCGACGGTGAGCGCGCCGTCGGCGCCGCGCCGGACGCCGCGCGCCCACAGCGGCGGCACCAGCTCGTTGACGTCCGCCGGGGCACGCAGCCAGGCCGGGCCGTTGGTGCCCAGCTCCCCGTGCAGCGCCCCCGCCTCATGCGCCCGCATCGGTTACCTCCGGATCTCGCGGTTCCAGGACTCTTCGCCGAGGGGGATCCTCGCGCACCGACCCGACCGGCCGGGGACTCCGGTGTCCCCGGCCCGCACTTCGGGAAACGCCGCCGGTGCTACATCCGCTCCGGGGCGGACACCCCCAGCAGGTCCAGCCCGTTGGCGATCACCGTCCGGGTGGCGTCGTTGAGCCAGAGCCGGGCCCGGTGCAGGTCGGTGACCTCCTCGTCGCCCAGCGGCAGCACCCGGCAGTTGTCGTAGAACCGGTGGTACGCCTGAGCGACGCTCTCCTCCAGGTAGCGGGCGATCCGGTGCGGCTCGCGCAGCTCGGCCGCCGAGGCCACCACCGCCGGGTACTCGCCGAGCGCCTTGAGCAGCTCGTTCTCCTTCTCGTGGTCGAGCAGCTCGGGGCGGAACGCGTCGGGCTCGCCCCGGGTCAGGCCGACCTCGGCGGCGTTGCGGGAGACACTGGCGGTCCGGGCGGCGACGTACTGCACGTAGTAGACCGGGTTGTCGCGGGTGGCCCGGGTCCACAGCTCCACGTCGATGTCGATCGGCGAGTCGCTGGAGTAGCGGGCCAGCGCGTACCGGGCCGCGTCCACGCCGATCGCCTCGACCAGGTCCTCCAGGGTGACCACGGTGCCGGCCCGCTTGGACATCCGGACCGGCTGACCGTCCCGGACCAGGTTCACCAGCTGCCCGATCAGGATCTCCAGGTTGCGGTCCGGGTCGTCGCCGAAGCAGGCCGCCATGGCCTTCATCCGGCCGATGTAGCCGTGGTGGTCGGCGCCCAGCATGATCACGATCCGGTCGAAGCCGCGCTCGCGCTTGTCCAGGTAGTAGGCGCAGTCGGCGGCGAAGTAGGTCCACTCACCGTCGGACTTGCGCAGCACCCGGTCCTTGTCGTCGCCGAAGTCGGTGGTGCGCAGCCAGGTGGCGCCCTCGGTCTCGAAGACGTGACCCTCCTGGCGCAGCCGGGCCAGGGCCAGGTCCAGCTCGCCCCGGTCGTGCAGGTCCTTCTCGTTGAAGTAGGTGTCGAACCGCACCCCGAACCGGCTCAGCGAGGAGCGGATCTGGTCGAACATCAACGCCACGCCCTCGACCCGGAACACCTCCCGGGCCGCCGCGTCGTCCAGCCCGAGCACCTCCGGCCGCCGGGCCACCACCTCGGCGGCGATCTCCTCGATGTACGCCCCGACGTAGCCGTTCTCCGGCGCCGGCTCGCCCCGGGCGGCGGCCAGCAGCGACCGGGCGAACCGGTCGATCTGCGAGCCGGCGTCGTTGAAGTAGTACTCGGTGCCGACCTCGGCGCCGGCGGCCCGCAGCACCCGGCTCAGCGCGTCACCGACGGCGGCCCAGCGGACCCCACCGATGTGCACCGGGCCGGTCGGGTTGGCCGAGACGAACTCCAGGTTCATCCGGTCGCCGGCGAGCCGGTCGCCGCGGCCGTACTCCCGGCCGGCCTGGACCACGACGCGGGCCAGCTGCCCGGCGGCGGCGGCGTCCAGCCGGATGTTCAGGAAGCCCGGACCGGCGATCTCCACCGACTTGATCCCCGGGGTCCGGCCCAGCTGGTCGGCCAGGGCGGTCGCCAGCTCCCGCGGCGGCAGCCCGACCCGCTTGGCCAGTTGCAGGGCCAGCGTCGAGGCGTAGTCGCCGTGCTCCGGGTTGCGGGGTCGCTCGACGGTGGCGGCCTCGGGCAGCGCGGCGTGATCGAGGTCACGCTCGGAGAAGACGGCGCGGGCGGCGGCGAGGACGACCTCGGCGAGCTTGGCAGGAGTCACCGATCAATGCTAGCGGGGGTAGACTCGGTCACCCGGCGGCCACCCCGTGCAATTCGTGACCCGCCACACCCCCGTGACCGACCGACCAGACGAGGCACGATGAGCATCAGCACCCCGAGTGGCGACCAACGCCGTCCGACCGTGGTCAGCACCGGCAAGAAGCCGGCGGCGGGCGCGAAGCCGGCCGCGGGCAAGACCGCCACCGGCGGTCGGCCCGGCGGCGCCCGCCCGGCGGCGGGCGGCGGCAAGGGCCCCCGCAAGCCGATCACCCCGGTCAAGGTCAAGCAGGGCCGTGCCTGGGGCCCGATGGCGCTCTTCGTCGCGGTCGGGGTGCTGGCCGCGGCGATCGTCGGCTACGGGGCGTACGCGGTGATCCAGGGCAACAAGTCCTGGGAGGACAAGGCGGCCGACATCCCCGGGATCCAGAACATCCGCAAGTCGGACCCGGACAGCCTGAAGTACGAAAAGCACAAGTCCGGCCCGATCCAGTACGCCAAGTACACCCCGCCGGTCGGCGGCGTGCACAACGACAGCTGGCAGAACTGCATGGGCGACGTCTACGACGCCCCGATCGCCAACGAGCACGCGGTGCACAGCCTGGAGCACGGCGCGGTCTGGGTGACCTACCGCCCCGACCTGCCGAAGGACCAGGTGGAGAAGCTGGCCGCCAAGGTGCGCGGCAAGGAGAAGACGCTGATGAGCCCGTACGACAAGCTCGACGCGCCGATCTCGCTGCAGGCCTGGGGCTACCAGCTCAAGGTGCAGAACGCCGACGACAGCCGGATCGACGACTTCATCTCGGCGCTGCGGGTGAACGCCTCGGTCGAGGGCCCGACGGCGAACTGCTCGCAGGGCATCACGGCGACCGGCACCACCCCGCGTGACCTGCCGCAGGGCGGCGACTCGGGCGGCGGCATGCCCGGCCAGCCGCAGTAACCACCGGCGGTGGCGCCACCCACCCCGACCGAGCACGTGACCCAGTGAGGAACCTGCCGCGATGGCCGAGACCGTCCTGACCGACGAGACCGCAGCCGACGAGTCCGCCGCGACGACCGCCGACCCCGCCGCGGGCACCGCCCCTCGGTACGGGGTCGCGGCCCTGGCGCTGGCCGTCGTGGTCGGCCTCCTGCTCGGGTACGCCGGCGGCTGGCTGACCCCGCAGCTGACCCGCCCCGGGGACACCTCGGCCGAGGCCGGCTTCGCCCGGGACATGAGCACCCACCACGCCCAGGCGGTGGACATGGGGCTGATCGTCTACCGGTCGTCGACGACCCCGGGGATCCGGCAGATCGGGGTGGACATCGCCACCCAGCAGCAGGGTGAGATCGGCACCATGCAGACCTGGCTGCGGAACTGGGGCCTCGGCCCGACCGGCTCGCAGCCGGCGATGGCCTGGATGCCGGACGGCGCGGCCAGCCTCAAGGACGGCCTGATGCCCGGGATGGCCACCCCGGCGCAGATGGAGCAGCTCCGCCAGGCCCAGGGCAAGCAGCTCGACGCCCTGTTCTGCGACCTGATGATCCAGCACCACATCGGTGGCATCCACATGGCCGACGCGATCCTCGCCGAGAGCGACAACGCCGAGGTGGTGAAGGTCGCCTCGACCATGAAGAACGTCCAGCAGACCGAGCTGAACAACCTGCGCAGCCTGCTCGCGGACGCGAAGAAGGGCTGACCCCGGACGGGCCTCGCCCGCGGGCGGGCGCGGTTCCGGACCCGGTTGACCGACCGGCCGCCGAATCACGAAAATGATTCGGCGGCCGGTTTTTTGTCGGCCCATCCTGTCCGGCTTATCCGGACTAGAGACGATATAGCCGGATGTGCAGTTTGAGGACACTTTTCTCCTGACATAACGCCACCAGTCATGATCTGGGCTCGTTGTCCCAGACGTGGGGGTACTGCTAGCAAGAGACTCGCGAGGTTCGGCGGCCAGCTGGTGCCGGCGGCACACGCTCGGCGGCGACGGGGCGGTGGCCGCCGTTCGCCGGGCCCGCCAACCCGGCGAACGAGCGGCCCTGCGCCGCGATCAGGAACTGGAGCTGGTCGACCTGCTCCGCGGGCGGTACCCGGAACAGCTCGGGCTGTCCGACGGCCTGTGGCACCGGCAGAACCTGACCGTCCTGATCCAGCGCCGCTTCGACCTGCCACTGGACGCCACCGACGTCGGCGAGTACCTGCGCGCCTGGGGCCTCGGGCCGCGCGAGCCCACCGACCGGGCCTGCGGGCTCTGCGTCGAGGCGGTCGGCCGATGGCTGCGGGAGGACTTCCCGGCGATCGACCGGTCGGCCCGGGACCACCACGCCGAGGTCCACTGGGTCGGCCGCACCCGGCTGTACGGGGCCGCCCCGTCGGCCGACGTCCTGTCCGCCACGTCGGACCGGGGCCGTACCCAGTTCCTGATCACCTCGCCGACGGTGGACACCCCGCCGACCCGGGACTTCCTGCTCCGGCTCAGCGGCCCGGACGGTCGAGCCGTCCACGTCGTGGTGGACGGGTCCTGGTCCCGTACCGACTGGCCGCGCCGGCTACCGGCACACATCACGCTGTACGCGCTGCCCAGCTGCGGTCGCGGAGCGTGACGGACGACACGCCTCGGCGGCCCACCGGATACCGATTCGGCCCTCGGCCGGGTCGCCTGCTATGGTTTTCCCGTCGCTGAGCCCCCGTAGCTCAGGGGATAGAGCACCGCCCTCCGGAGGCGGGGGCGCAGGTTCGAATCCTGCCGGGGGCACCAAAGTTGACCAGCACAAAAAGGCCCCTGACCAGGCGAAAACCGGTCGGGGGCCTTCATTATTGTCCCACCCACTCGGCCGGTGAGCTGGACCCGCCGCCGATCGCCTCGGCGGCGGCTCCCAGCCAGAGGCGGGCCTCAGGCCACGGTGGGCTTCGCCGCGACAAGCGCCGCACGGACGACCTGCGCGCTGGCCGGCGTACCCGGAAGCACCCCAAACTCACCGTAGGGAGTCACATAGACCGGGGTGTCCCGCTGAGTGCGCCAGTTTTCGGCAAGTGGACCGGCGTCCACGGTGTCGAAACCGAGGCTGTCGAAGAGATCGGTGACCGCCTGCTTGGCAGCCGCGTCGTCACCGGCGATCGGCAGCGCAGACCGGTCCGCACTGCCCGCCGGACGCGCCAGGGACCGCAGGTGTTCGAACCAGATGTTGTTGAAACCCTTCACCACACGCGCCGCTGGGAGATGCTTCTGCAGCAGCTCACCGGTGGTGGTGGAGCCGTCCTCCAACGCGTCGAAGACGCCGTCGCGCTCCGGGTAGTAGTTGTTGGTGTCGATGACCACCTTGCCCGCGAGCGGCTGCGCCGGAACATCCCGGTACGCCCTCAGCGGCACGGTCACCACCACGATGTCGCCGGCCGCGGCCGCCTCCGCAGGCGTCGCGGCGCGCGCCTTCGGTCCCAGCTCGGACACCAGATTTTGGAGGGTCTGCGGGCCACGGGAGTTGCTCAACACCACGTCATGACCGGCGGCGACCGCCAGCCGCGCTACCGTGCTGCCGATGTTGCCACTGCCGATAAGTCCGATCGTCGTCATGTCAGCGCGAACCTCGACAACCATCAACTAATTCCGACCACCGGCAGACCGTGACGGGTGGCACACCCCGACCGACACACACCGACCGTGCCTCCCGCCGCGGTCAGCACACGATGACAGCGCGGCAAATCCGTACACTCCACACAAGAACCAACGGACCGCGAACCCTTCCGGTATGGGTCGACAGCACGGTTGGTGAGACAGGCCCCGTCACTTCCCGGCGCGTCGCAGGGTGAACCTGGCGGGGATCACGGTGCCCGCGAGCGCCAGGGCCGCGACGGCGACGCGCCGCCATGATCGCCACCCGGTACGGACGGATGTCCTGACAAGTGCCGGTCGTCCTGAAGACGTACGGCCTGTTCGTCGGATGTTGGCGGGCACGCCAACGGGTGTTCTCCACGGCCGTTGATATTGGCGCTGCCACACGTCACGGTTCGGCGGACACGAGGAGTCGAGATGGGCCACCTGCACGACCACGGCCATCATCACGGGCAGGATCACGGGCACGGGCACGACCACGCGGACGCGGACCACGGGCACGGCGAGGTCCGGCCGGTGCTCGACCCGACCATCCCGGACAGCGAATTGTCCCCGGCGGACGTGTCGCGGCGCGGTTTCCTGCGTGGCGCCGGGCTGCTCGGAGCGGGCACCGCCGCGGCCGCCGCGGGCGCGTTCGCCGTACCGGAGGTGGCGATGGCGCACGACGACGCGCCGCTGGGCCGCTCCTGGGCCGGCCGGTCGCGGCGCGGCGGCCTGCTCTGGCTGGCCGGCGACCACCACATCCACACCCAGCACAGCTCCGACGGGCAGTACCGGGTGATCGACCAGGTCCGGCACGCGAACGCGTACGGCCTGGACTGGATGGTCATCACCGACCACGGCAGCGTCACCCACGCCAAGATCGGAGTGGACCGGGTCAACCCCGACATCGTCGCGGCCCGTCAGCAGGTCGACGACACGCTGGTCTTCCAGGGTCTGGAGTGGAACATCCCGGCCGCCGAGCACGGCACCGTCTTCGTGCACCCGGGCCGGAACGAGGTGGCGGTCCTCAAGGAGTTCGAGAACGGGTTCGACGGTGCCGTGCAGAACGCCACCGAGCCCACCCCGGCCAACGAGGCGCTCGCGATCAGCGGCATCAACTTCCTCGCCGACGCGGTCGCCCGGCGCCGCGTGCCGGACGCGCTGTTCCTCGCCAACCACCCGGCCCGCAAGGGCATCGACTCGCCGCACGAGATCCGCGCCTGGCGCGACGCCAAACCGCACATCGCGGTCGGCTTCGAAGGCGCGCCGGGCCACCAGGCGGGCGGCATCCCGGCCCCGAACGGCCCCGGTTCCGGCCGCGGCGGGTACGACAACAGCCCGTCCGCCGCGTCGTTCCCGGCCTACCCGCTGGAGAGCTACCGCACCTGGGGCGGCTTCGACTGGATGACCGCCACCGTCGGCGGCCTGTGGGACAGCCTGCTCGCCGAGGGCAAGCCGTGGTGGATCACCGCGAACTCCGACTCGCACCGCATCCACCTGGACACGTCCAAGCCCGGCGGCGGCGACTTCGACGCCAACGGCCGGTACGAAGACCCGGTCCACGCCGGTGGCGCGGTCGCGACCGGCAACAGCGACTTCTGGCCCGGCTACTACAGCCGCACGCACGTCGGCTCGACCGACTTCTCGTACGCGTCGGTCATGGCCGGGCTGCGCGCGGGCCGCGTCTGGGTCGACCACGGCGGCCTGATCAGCGGCATCGACGCGCGCGTCCAGGCGGGCGGTTCGTGGGTGACCCTCGGCGACACGCTGGTGGTGCGTCGCGGCACCCCGGTACGGCTGACCGTCACGATCGACCTGGCCAACCAGCCGAACTGGGCGCAGTTCGTGCCGAAGCTCGCCCGCGTGGACGTCATCCGCGGCGCGGTCACCGGCCCGGTCCGCGACCGGGACGCCTTCACCGCGCCGAACACCAAGGTCGTCACCTCGTTCCAGGTGAACCGGGCGGCCGGTCAGGTGACGCTCACCTATGACCTGGGTCGCGTCGACGGCCCGTTCTACGTACGCCTGCGCGGCACCGACGGCAACCGCACCGCTCCCGGTTTCCTGGGCGCGTCGGTCGACCCGGTCGGTCCCGCCATGGACGTGCTCGGGGCCGCCGACCCGTGGACCGACCTGTGGTTCTACACCAACCCGATCTGGGTGGTCCCGAACCGATGACCGGCGCTGTTCTGGGCTACGACCTGGGACACCGCGGCACCGCCGAGGCCGAGCACTGGCTGACCGCCCTGCGCGCGGGGTGGTCGCCGGTGCCCGGCCCGCCGGCCGCGCTGGTCGCCTGCACCCACCTGGTGCACGGCCACCGCCCCCGGGTCGTGGTCACCGTCGCCGGCGCCGACCCCGACGCCCTGCCGCCGGCCAGCACCACCGACGCCGCCGCGGCTGCCGCGGCCCACCACGCCGCCGGCCACGCCGGGCGGGCGGTCTGGTTCCCCGGGGTACGGGAGCTGACCGGCGTCCTGCCCGTCGCGACCCTGCTGGCGGTGAGCGCCATCGACCAGGTCGCCGTGCTGGGCGGGCCACCGGCCGGCCCGGACACGCTGCTCGACACCCGCGACTTCGTCCGTCCCCAGTACTGTGACGGCCGGCTCGTGCTGACCGCCACCCCGGCACCGGGCGGCCTGATCGCCCCGTTCGAGGTCCCGAACCCGACCCCCTGCTGCGCCGCCCACTGACCGGGAAACGCGCCGGGTGACGGCACCGGCGCGGTTATGTTGAGCGCCTACGCCCCGGCTCCTATGCCCCGGCTCTTACGCCCCGGCTCTTTAGCCCCGGCTCTTACGCCCCGGCTTCCGGTGGGAGGTGACCGTGTCATGGTCGTCAAGCTGATCGTCTACGTCGGCGTCTCGCTGGTCGTGATCTGCACGCCCGGCCCGGACACCGCGCTGACCGTCCGCAACGCGTTCGCCGGCGGGCGCCGCAGCGGGGTGTGGACGGCGGCCGGCGTCGCGATCGGGCAACTGGTGTGGACGGTCGCCGCGAGCCTCGGCATCGCCGGAGTCATCCGGGCCTCGGAGCCGGTCTTCGTGACGATGAAGCTGCTCGGCGCCGGCTACCTGGTGTATCTCGGCATCCAGTCGCTGCTCGCCGCCCGGCGGGCCGGCACCGAGCCGGGAGCGACCGGACCGGCACCGCGTACGGGTGCGGTGCGTTCGCTGCGCCAGGGACTGCTCAACGACCTCGCCAACCCGAAGATGGCCGCGTTCTTCGTGAGCCTGTTGCCGCAGTTCGCGCCGGCCTCGGGCCACGCCCTGCCGACCATGCTCGGGCTGGGCGCGATCTTCAGCACGCTGACCTTCGCCTGGCTCGCGCTCTACAGCCTGGCCGTCGACAAGCTGCGCCGGGTGTTCAGCCGGGCACGGGTCCGGCGCGCGATCGACGCCGTCGCCGGCACCGTCCTGATCGGATTCGGCGTCCGGCTGGCCGTGTCGAACTGAGCGCCTACCCGTCCTCTCGGAGGGTGCGAGGTGGCGGGAGCGCCGACGCCAGCGCCTGCCACGGAAAGACCGCTCCCGCCTGTGGTCCCGAATCCGGTGCGGGAAGCGGAAGGGTCCCGGGATCGAAGAGGACGGTGACGCCCCAGGCCCGCAGGCGGGTGACGCTCTCCGCGAAGGCGGGATGCCGGGCCAGGGCGACGTTGGGATTGGGCAGGGCGACGATCGGGAGGCCGAGGCCGACCGCCTCGTTGAGCAGGCCCAGGGCGAGGGTGTCGCTGACCCCGTACGCCCACTTGTTGATGGTGTTGAAGGTGGCCGGCGCCACCACCATCGCATCCGCGGGCGGCAGCACGTCGGGCTCGTCGGGCTGCTTGTAGTCGTGCCGGACCGGGTGGCCGGTCAGCGTCGCCAGCCGTTCCCGGTCGATGAACTTCAGGGCGGAGGGGGTGGCGATCACGCAGACGTCCCAGCCACGGGCCTGGCAGTCCTCGACGAAGCCCGGTAGGTCGGCGGCCGGCCGGCCACCGCAGGCGATGACGTAGAGGACCGGCTGCCGGTGGATCTGGGTCACGATGCTCCTAGTGAGGGATCGGCTCGATCGTGTGCGTGGTCCGGTTCGCTCGTACCGCGTCCCGCACGGCGGCCCAGCGCGACGGCCCGTCGTTCACCGGCAGCGTGTTGTCGGGCAGCATCCGCACGCCCGCCTCGGTGAGCAGCCGCACGTGCGTCGCGTGTGCGGGATGGGTGGTCAGGGCGGACTTGGCGTGCGGACAGGCAAGGATGGGCAGCCCCGACCCGAGCATCTCGTTGAGGATCCCCAACGCCAGGTTGTCGTTGATGCCGACTGCCCACTTGTTGAGGGTGTTGAAGGTGGCCGGCGCGACCAGTACGGCGTCCGCCTTCGGCAGTACGTCCGACTCACCGGGCCGTCGCCACTGGGCGCGCACCGGATAGCCGGTCCGTGCCTCCAGCCCTTCCGTGTCGATCCAGGTCGCCGCCGTCGGGGTGGCGATCACACAGACGGTCCAGCCGTCCGTCCTCAGCAGCTCGACGAGGTCACCGATCCGCAATGCCGGTGGGGCGGCGCAGACCACGAGATAGAGGACCGGGCGTCCGGTCATGCCAACAGTCCCGCCCGGGCCGCAAGCGGCCGCAGGCCCGGCGTGACCGTCCGGCGCTCCTTGCCCATCAGATCGAGCAGCAGCGACCTGGCCTGAACGTTGGCGTACACCGTCTCGGGAGCGATCCGCTCGGCCTCCAGCAGGTGCAGCACCGCGAGCGAGCCGCCGTCCGCCGTCATCGCGGTGGCCGCGGCCAGGTCAAGGTGTACCTGCGCACGCCGGCCGACCAGCGCGCTCGGCAGCCGTGACGTGTCGACTCGCGTCGCGATGTCCAGCGCCTGGTCGGGGTTTCCGCGCTGAACGGCGGCCGAGAGGGTGTGAATGACGACGTTCGTCGGGCCGAAGGCCGTCCACAGCCTGTTCCGGTCCGATCCCAACTGTTCGGCCAGTCGCTGCGCTTCGGTGAGTCGCAGGCATGCTTCCCGGGCCAGTCCCTGCCGGGCGGCGATGATGGCGGCCAGCAGTAGCAGTGAGCCCTGCGCCGACAGCAGGTCGGGATCGATCGACTGCCTGTCGCGAGCCAACTGCTCGATGCTTGAGTTCGTCACCTGCGCGGCTTCGGCGGCCCGGCTCGGCAGCCGCAGCAACGCGCAGGCGGCCTGGTACGCGGCGACCGCGGTCAGCGCTCGGTCCTCGGCCAGCCGAGCGGCGGTCGAAGCCCGGTCGGCAGTCAGCAGCGCTGCATCGCCGTCCCCGATCTTGCATGCCAGCTTCGAGGCCGCAATGTACGCTGCGGCGAGGAGCTTGAAGGCGCTGTCCCGGTGCGTTGCCGAGCTCTTTCCGCTGAGCTCGGTCGCCTCACGGAGTACGTCTGGCACCAGCCGTGCCGCGGAGCTGTAACTGGCGCGCTGGTAAAGGCCGTGTACCCGGCCGACGCTTCGGCGCACCTCAACCGGAGTGCGGGCCATCGTCTTCGAAGACGTCACGGACAGGTGGGTATTCAGGAAGGAGCGCAGTGGGGTGAGCAGTTCGGTGCGGGTCGCGACCGATGGTGGACGTTCGGTGTCGTCTCCCATGAGGTGTCCTCGGCGGGTGGCTACGGACACGTCGGAGAGTATCTCGTCAAGCTGATCGAGGCTGACGCTCAGCGCCGCTGCGATCGTGGTCCGGTGCCAGGGCTGCGGATCTGTCTCCGCGCTCTCCCAACGGGTAACGGTCGACCGGTCAACCCCAAGCCTTTCGGCGAACCGTTCCTGGCTGTAGCCGAGCGCCTTGCGTCGCTGGGACAGCCGGTACCGCTTCAGGGCCACGGTGGTCCTCCCCTCGCCTGCCGGCCACTCTAGTGACTCTCCGTCGATCGGACAGGCACGCGTACGCCTCAATTCTGCGGCAGCTCGGCCGCCCGAACGCTGTGGTCCCAAGCCGGACCGGCCGCGAAGGTGGGATCACGCCTTGGGGCGGGTGTCGGGCATCGGTCGGTCGCGGCAATGGTGGCCGCCCCTCGCCCGCCCTGGGGCGACTGGACAAGGAGGAGCGTGGGGTGATCTACAAGTCGTGGTCGGACCGGTTGGCGCCGTACCAGGTGCGGTCGCGGGTGCTCGACACCCGCTGGCGGGGCCTGGATCCGCAGCAGGTGTACGCGTTCCTGGGTGAGGTGGCGGACGAGATCGCCCGGTTGGAGCGGGAGGCGACGACGTCACGGGCCGAGCTGGTGCGGGTGCGGCAGTGGAAGGAGCGGCACATCGGGTGCCGGTTCACCGACCCGTGGCCGACGGTCAGCAACCGGGGTCGCGGGTGACCGGGCCGCGGTGGATCCTGCACCTGCCGACCGCGCTCACCTCACCCGAGGCCGCGGAGGAGTTGGCGGTGACGATGCGCGTTTCGTTGGGCCACGTGTCGGTGCTCGACCTGGCCGAGATCACGCTGTCCGCGGAGGACACCCAGTTGCTGCGCCGGCGGGTGTGGTGCGGGCTGCCGCTGTCCGGCAGCGCCCGGCAACTGCGACCGCCGTGACGGCCACGACGGCCCGTGCGAGGACAGGTCATGAATTGTCGGACGCGACCTCCATGCGCATATCCATAGTACGGTCGCACAAGCAGAAGATTGGGTTCTCCTGGTTTATGGAGGGAGTTTCCGTGCCCCACGGCCGTGTTCCACGTAGTGATCTGACCTTGACGCTTGTCGATAGGTAGGCGCATCGTCGAAATATGTCAGGTGTGTATCGGACCTCATTGTTTCGGCGTGGCTGGCCGGGTCTGCTGGCCGCCGCTCTCCTCGTGACCGCAGCCCTGGCCGTCGGCCTGGGTACCACCCCCGACGCGGTCGCCGGCACCACACCCGCGGCGCCGCTCGGGCTGGCCCCCGTACCCGTGATAGCGGGACCGGCGGCGACCACCGATCCCGTTCCGCCGCCGCCGTCACCAACGCCGACGCCGACGCCGACGCTCAGCATGCCGAACATCTCACCGTTCCCACCGAGCCCACCGACCGACCTCGCCGCCACGGCCACCACCACCTCGGTCACCCTGACCTGGACCGCCTCGAAGATGGGCTGCTGTGCCATCGAGGGCTACACCGTCAACTACTGGGAGGCGTTCAACGACGTGGGGAACACCCCCGTCGTCGTCGGGAACGTGACCACCGCCAAAATCACCCTCGGTATCGGACCGGGTCGCGAGTACCGCTTCTGGGTGACCGCCCGGGACTCGGTCGGTCATGTCTCCGCGTCGTCGGAGTCGGTCACCGTCGTCACCCCGGTGACGGACACCGGGCCGGACACCGTCCCACCGTCCGCCCCGACGAACCTGACCGCCAGCAACGTCACCGCCACCACCGCCACCCTGACCTGGTCGCCGGGCACCGACAACACGGCGGTCACCGGCTACAACGTCTACCGGTTCGACGGCGTCTTCGTCTCGACGTTGCTGGCCACCGTGCCCACGACCAGCTACACCGTCCCGCTGCTCAACGGGGTCAGGAACCAGTTCTACGTGCGGGCCCGGGACGCGGTGGGCAACGTGTCGATCGCGTCCAACTCGGTCAGGGTGAACCCGTCGACTCCCCCGACCACCGCGCCGCCGCCCGAGCAGGTCTGCCGGGTGACCTACCGCAACCAGTCCGAATGGCCCGGCGGCTTTCTCGCCGACGTCACCCTGCGCAACATCGGACCCACCCCCTACAACGGCTGGACGCTGACCTTCAACCTCAACGGCGGCCAACAGGTCACCGGCTCCTGGAGCGCCACCGTCACCCAGTCCGGCACCACCGTCACCGCCCGAAACCTCACCTGGAACGCCACCGTCCCACCGGGCGCCAGCACCACGTTCGGCATCTACGGCCGCTGGACCACCAGCAACCCGCCACCCACCCTCTTCCTGCTCAACGGCTCACCCTGCGGCCTCGGCTGATCCCAGGCCGACCGACCCGACCAGGTCAGCCCGGGCCGTCCGGCCTGGTCACCCCGCCGCCCGGGGTGACCAGGCCCGTCTCGTACGCGACCACGACCGCCTGGACCCGGTCACGGAGGCCGAGCTTGGCGAGGATGCGGGCGACATGGGTCTTGACGGTCGCCCCGGACAGGTGCAGTTGTCCGGCGAGTTCGCCGTTGCTGAGGCCCTGGGCCAACAGTCGGAGCACCTCCCGCTCCCGCGGGGTCAGCACGGCCAATTGACGATGGACCAGCCCGGGCGCCGGATCCGGTCGGGCGTACCGCTCGACCAGGCGGCGGGTGATGGACGGCGCGAGCAGCGCGTCACCGGAGCGGACCAGCCGTACCGCGGCCGCCAGGTGCTCGGGGGTGACGTCCTTGAGCAGGAAGCCGCTGGCCCCGGCGGACAGCGCCGCGTAGACGTACCGGTCCAGGTCGAAGGTGGTCAGCATGATCACCCGTGGTTCGCCCGGCGCGCCGGTCAGGATCCGGCGGGTCGCCTCCAGTCCGTCGAGTTCGGGCATCCGGACGTCCATCAGCACCACGTCCGGCCGGGTGCGTCGGACCGCGTCGACGGCCTGGACGCCGTCGGCCGCCTCGGCCACCACGTCGATGCCCTCGGCGGTCAGGATCATCCGGAAGCCGGTCCGGACCAGGGCCTGGTCGTCGGCGACCAGCACCCGCAACGCACCGTCTCGGACCTCTGTCACGGTCATGCTATTGAACGCGTTCCCAGCCGCGCCGGGCCGGCCGGTTGCCCAGCCCCGCGTCGCGGCTGCGGTAGACGATGTACGGCCGGGTGAGGTAGCCCAGTGGCGCGGAGAAGACGTGCACGAGCCGGCTGAACGGCCAGAACGCGAAGAGCAGCCAGGCGGAGAGCGCGTGCAGCCGGAACCCGACCGGTGCCGCGAGGATGAGGTCGGTCCGCGGGTGCAGGTAGAAGACGGACCGGAACCACGGCGACACGGTCTGCCGGTAGTCGTGCGGGTGACCGGTGGCGTTGCCCAGGACCGTGGTGCCGAGTCCGAGCAGGATCGTGCCGATCAGCAACACGTACATGATCTTGTCATTGCCGGTGGTGGCCGAGAAGACCGGGCCGACGGTGCGCCTGCGGTAGATGAGGATCGCGGCGCCCGCCAACGTGCAGAAGCCGGCGAGGGTACCGAGGCCGAACGCGACGGCGTGGTACGCGGTCTCGCTGACCCCGAGGGCCTCGGTCCACGCCTCGGGCACGAGCAGCCCACCGACGTGACCGAGCGCCACCAGCAGAACGCCGAAGTGGAACAGGGGGCTCCCGACCCGCAACAGTCGCCGTTCGTACAGTTGGGAGGAGCGGGTGGTCCAGCCGAACTTGTCGTAGCGGTAGCGCCAGACGTGCCCGCCGACGAAGACCGCCAGCGAGACGTACGGGACGACGACGAACAGCAGGATGTCTGTCACCGTGGGGCTCCTTGCGGCTGCGGCAGGTGGTCCGGCGAGGCGTACGGGGCGAGCCCGACCTGCTCGGCCGGTGGTCCCTCGGCGGCGAGTCGTGCGACGGCCTGCCGTTGATCCCCGACCAGCGGCGGCAGCGTCGCGGACACCGAGTCGAGGACGTCCGCCCAGGGCGAGTCCGCGTCGTGCAGCGCCAGCCGGAGCAGTTCCAGCCCGGCGCGGTGCGCGATGAGCAGGGCGCGCCCCTGGTCGGGCGCCGCGGCGGCGAATTCGAGAACGACCGCGAGGTGGTCGGGCAGCTCGTGGCCGACCAGGTTCAACCCGGCCGACGCGTAGGTCTGTTTCAACCGCAGCAGCGCCATCCCCCGGTTACGGGTGTCCCCGTGCGCGTAGTAGGTGAGGAACAGGCAACAGCGCCTGCGCTGGTCGAACGTGGCGACGTAGTCGGCGGCCAGTTCACCGGGGGGCGTGTCGCGGACGTGGGCGACGAAGCGCCGCAGCGGTGCGCCGACCCTGTCGTCCAGGCCGGCGGCCGCCGCGTCCAGCAGGTCGAGCCGGGCGAAGAACGCCTCGTCGGGGTAGCCGAGCAGCAGGGACTGACACTGCCAGGCCCGGACGAGCCCGGTACGGTCGCCGGTCACGGCTTCGGCTCGACTTCCGCGACCGGATCCGCCTGCGGGTCCACGCCGCCGGGTGGTCGTTCCGAACCGCGGGCGCGGGGTGGGAACAGCCCGGCGGGGCGGCCCCGGCCGTCCCAGTTCAGCAGGTTGACCCGCAGCTCCTTGTCGCCCGGGTCCACCACGTCGTCGCTGGTCTGCCGCTGGACGAGCATGTGGAAGTTCTCCACCGCGACCGGAGTCGTGCCGCCGGACGCCTCGCCGAAGGGTCCGGAACCGCCCATGCCGGGCCCGCCCGCGTAGTCGAGGCTGCATTCGGTGGCGAGTTCCTCCAGTTGGTGCGCCTGCTCGGCGTGCGCCGGCGGGATGACATAGCGCTCGTCGTACTTGGCGAGGGCGAGCAGCCGGTACATGTCGTACAACTGCTCCCCCGTCATGCCGACGGCCGCGGGGATGCTCTCGTCGGTGTCCCGGCCCAGGTTGATGTCGCGCATATAGGACCGCATCGCGGCGAGCTTGCGCAGCACCGCATCGACCGGTGCCGGGTCGCCGGCGGTGAAGAGCTGGGCGAGGTAATCGACCGGGATGCGCAGCGCCTCGATCGCGGCGAACAGGTTGCCCCGGTCCTCCGCGTCGTAGCCGGTGTCCCGGACCACGTCGACCACCGGCGACAGCGGCGGGATGTACCAGACCATCGGCATGGTGCGGTACTCCGGGTGCAGCGGCAGCGCCACCCGGTACGTGTTGATCAGGGCGTACACCGGTGACCGCTGGGCCGCCTCGATCCAGTCCCGCGGGATGCCCGCCCGATCCGCGCCGGCGACCACGGCTGGGTCGTTCGGGTCGAGAAAGACCCGCCGCTGCGCCTCGTACAGGTCGTGCTCGTCGGGGGTGGCCGCGGCGTCGAGCACCGCGTCGGCGTCGTACAGCATGAGCCCGAGGTAGCGCAGCCGGCCCACGCAGGTCTCCGAACAGACGGTCGGCAGGCCGACCTCGATCCGCGGGAAGCAGAAGGTGCACTTCTCGGCCTTGCCGGTGCGGTGGTTGAAGTAGACCTTCTTGTACGGGCAGCCCGACACGCACATCCGCCAGCCGCGGCAGCGGTCCTGGTCGACCAGCACGATCCCGTCCTCGGTCCGCTTGTAGATGGCGCCGGACGGGCAGGAGGCGGCGCAGGACGGGTTGAGGCAGTGCTCGCAGATGCGCGGCAGGTAGAACATGAAGGTCTGCTCGAACTCCAGCTTGACCTTGTCCGCGATCGACTTCAGCAGCACGTCCTTGTCGCCGTGCTCGGCCGAGCCGCCGAGGTTGTCGTCCCAGTTCGCCGACCAGGTGATCTTCATGTCCTCGCCGCTCAGCAGCGACTTGGGCCGAGCCACCGGGGTGTGCTCCTGCAACGGCGCGTTGGTGAGCGTCTCGTAGTCGTACGTCCACGGCTCGTAGTAGTCGCCGATGGCGGGCAGCTTGGGATTGGAGAAGATGCCGAACAGCTTCCGGAGCCGACCGCCGCCGCGCAGGGCCAGCCGGCCGCGCCGGTTCAACGTCCAGCCGCCGCGCCAGGTCTCCTGGTCCTCGTAGCGGCGCGGGTAGCCCTGCCCGGGCCGGGTCTCGACGTTGTTGAACCACACGTACTCGACGCCTGAGCGGTTGGTCCACGCCTGCTTGCAGGTGACCGAGCAGGTGTGGCAGCCGATGCACTTGTCGAGGTTCATCACCATCGCCATCTGCGCCATGACCCGCATCAGTACGTCACCTCCTGCGCCCGCCGCCGGATGACCGTGACCTCGTCGCGCTGGTTGCCGGTCGGGCCGAGATAGTTGAAGGCGAACGACAGCTGGGCGTAGCCGCCGATCAGATGGCTCGGCTTGATCAGGAGTCGGGTGAGCGAGTTGTGGATGCCGCCGCGCCGGCCGGTGGTCTCGGTACGCGGCACGTCGATGAGGCGGTCCTGGGCGTGGTGCATGTAGACGGTGCCCTCCGGCATCCGGTGCGAGACGACCGCGCGGGCCACCACGACGCCGTTGCGGTTGACCGCCTCGATCCAGTCGTTGTCACGTACCCCGATCTTCGCGGCGTCCCGGGTGGACATCCAGATGGTCTGGCCGCCGCGGGACAGCGACAGCATGAACAGGTTGTCCTGGTACTCGGAGTGGATGGACCACTTGTTGTGCGGCGTCAGGTAGCGCACGGCGATGCCGAGCTCTCCCCTGTCCCCCACGGCCGGCTCGCCGAACAGGGCGTGCATGTTCAGCGGCGGACGGTAGGTGGGCAGCCACTCGCCGAGTTCGGCGATCCAGTCGTGGTCGAGGAAGAAGCTCTGCCGGCCGGTCAGCGTGTGCCAGGGCTTGAGCCGTTCCACGTTGATCACGAACGGGGAGTAGCGGCGCCCGCCGGACTCCGACCCGGACCACTCCGGCGAGGTGATCACGGGGGTGGGTCGGGACTGGGTGTCGGCGAAGGTGATCCGCTTGCCCTCGTGCTCGGCCGACAGGTCGGCCAGCCGCACCCCGGTCCGCTTCTCCAGTTCGCGGAAGCCCTGGGTGGCCAGGTGGCCGTTGGTGGTGCCGGAGAGCGCGAGGATCGCCTCGCAGGCCTGCACGTCCCGGGCGATCGAGGGTCGACCGTTGGCGGCCACCCCGTTCTTGTGCCGGAGGTATTCCAGCTCCTCGCCGACCTGGAAGGTGACGCCCTTGGTGGTGGCGCCGAGGGTGTCCAGCAACGGACCCAGCGACGCCATCTTCTCGGCCACCGCCGGGTAGTCCCGTTCGACCGGGACCAGCCTCGGCATGGTCCGGCCGGGGACCGGTTCGCACTCGCCGCGTTTCCAGTCGGCCACCCGACCGTACGGGTTGGCCAGCTCGTCCGGGGTGTCGTGCAGCAGCGGGGCGGCCACCACGTCGGTCCGGGTGCCCAGGTGGTCCTTCGCCAGGGCGCTGAACGCCTTCGCGATCGTCATGAAGGCGTCCCAGTCCGTTCGGGTCTGCCAGGGCGGCGCGATCGCCGGGTTGAAGGAGTGCACGAACGGGTGCATGTCGGTGGTGTTCAGGTCGTGCTTCTCGTACCAGGTCGCGGCGGGCAGCACGATGTCCGAGTAGACGGTGGTCGAGGTCATCCGGAAGTCGAGCGTGAGCAGCAGGTCGAGCTTCCCGGTGGGCGCCTGCTCGTGCCACACCAGGTCGGTGGGGCGGGCGTCGGGCGGCGCCTCCGTCGCGCGTACGGCGTGGTCGGTGCCGAGCAGGTGGCGCAGGAAGTACTCGTTGCCCTTGGCCGAGGAGCCCAGCAGGTTGGCCCGCCAGACGGTGAGCACCCGGGGGAAGTTCTCCGGCGCGTCCGGATCCTCGCAGGCGAACCGCAGGTCGCCCGCGGTGAGCCGGTCGACGACGTGCTCGTCGACCGGCCTGCCGGCCGCCCGCGCCTCGTCGGCCAGCGTCAACGGGTTGCGGTTGAAGTGCGGCACCGAGGGCATCCAGCCCATCCGGGCCGAGGACGCGATGAGGTCCGCCGTCGACCGACCGCCGAACGCGCCACCGCCGTCGGTGGCCGAGAGCGTGGCGGCGGAGAACGGGTCGTACCGGTACTGGTCGGTGTGCAGGTACCAGTACGCGGTCTGGATCATCTGCCGGCCCGGCCGGGACCAGTCGGCCGCCGTGCCGAGCACGCTGTAGCCGGTGATCGGCCGCACCTTCTCCTGGCCGACGTAGTGCGCCCAGCCGCCGCCGTTGACCCCCTGGCAGCCGGTGAGCGTGGTCAGGGTCAGGAACGCGCGGTAGATGGTGTCGGAGTGGAACCAGTGGTTGGTGCCGGCTCCCATGATGATCATCGAGCGGCCGCGGGACTCCTCGGCATTCGCCGCGAACTCGCGGGCGATCCGGGCGGCGGCCGGCCCCGGTACGCCGGTGATCGTCTCCTGCCAGGCCGGCGTGTACGGCTGGTCGGCGTCGTCGTACCCGGTGGGCCAGTCGCCGGGCAGGCCGGGGCGGGCCACGCCGTACTGGGCGAGCAGCAGGTCGTACACGGTGGTCACCAGGTGGTCGCCGATCCGGCGTACCGGGACGCCACGCCGCATCGGGCGGGCCGCGCCCGACCCGGTGTCGAAGCGGGGCAGGACGACCGGCACCGGGTCCGCGCCGCCGCCCTCGACCGACAGCAGCGGGCGGACCTCACCGAGGTCGAGGTTCCACCGGCCGGCGCCCGCGTCACCGTAGCGGAAGCCGAGCGAGCCGTTGGGCACGACCGGCGTGCCGTCCCGGTCGAGCAGCACGGTCTTGAAGTCGGCGTGCTCGCCGTCGGCGAGCGCGCCGGGCAGTTGGGCCGCGGTGAGCATCTTGCCCGGCCGGTACGTGCCGTCCCCGGCGTCGGTCAGCGTCACCAGGAACGGCAGGTCCGTGTAGGTCGCGACGTAGTCGGCGAAGTACGGCGTCCGCCGGTCGACGAAGAACTCCTTCAGCAGGACGTGCCCCATCGCCATGGCCAGCGCGCCGTCGGTGCCCGGCGCGGGTGCCAGCCACTCGTCGGCGAACTTGACGTTGTCGGCGTAGTCGGGCGCCACCGCGATCACCTTCTGCCCGCGGTAACGCGCCTCCGCCATCCAGTGCGCGTCCGGGGTACGGGTCACCGGCAGGTTCGAGCCCCACATGATCAGGTAACCGGCGTCCCACCAGTCGCCCGACTCCGGTACGTCGGTCTGGTCGCCGAACACCTGCGGCGAGGCCACCGGCAGGTCGGCGTACCAGTCGTAGAAGGACAGCATCGCCCCGCCGAGCAGGTTGTAGAACCTGGCCCCGGCCGCGTGCGACACCATCGACATGGCCGGGATCGGCGAGAACCCGGCGAGCCGGTCCGGACCGTACGCCTTGATGGTGTGCACGTGCGCCGCGGCGATCATCTCGACCGCCTCGTCCCAGCTCGCCCGCACCAGGCCGCCCCGGCCGCGGGCCGACTTGTAGCGCCGCGCCCGTTCCGGGTCGCCGGTGACGTCGGCCCACGCGGCCACCGGGTCACCGAGGCGTTGCCGCGCCTCCCGGTACATCTCCAGCAGCACCCCCCGCACGTACGGGTAGCGCACCCGGGTCGGCGAGTAGGTGTACCAGGAGAACGCGGCCCCGCGCGGGCAGCCGCGCGGCTCGTACTCCGGCCGGTCCGGCCCGACGCTGGGATAGTCGGTCTGCTGCGCCTCCCAGGTGATGATCCCGTCCTTGACGTACACCTTCCAGGAGCAGGATCCGGTGCAGTTCACCCCATGGGTGGAGCGCACCACCTTGTCGTGCGACCACCGGTCCCGGTAGAACGTGTCCGCCTGCCGGCCGCCGATCTGGTACAGCGTCCGTCGGTCCGGGGACACCTCGCCCCGGGTGAAGAACCGGCGGGTGCCCACCAGCGCCTCGGTCAACGGGTCGTCCAGGGCCGCGTGGGCGGTGGGGTCGGCCGGCTGCCGGCGGGACCGCTTGGTCATCGAGACGTCCTTCCGGTGCGCCGCGAAGGCGCCTTCATCGACATCGTTGACGATCGTCACATTAACGTCGGATCGGTCGGCTGTGCAGTCACTCGCGGGCCGCCGGAGGTTGGTCGGCCCGGTTGCGGGTGCGGGCCCGGACCGCGTCCACGGCGTCCCAGTCGGCGCCGCTCAGCGACGTCAACGCCGCCGGGAAGACGCCGTCCTGTTCCTTGAGGATGTGCTCCCGCAGCAGGTCCAGCACGGCGACCAGCTCGTCCGGCCAGCGCGGGTCGGTGGGCGTCGCGGCGGCGGCCGCACCGAGGACCGTCTCGACCCGACGGTGCTCGTCCCGCAGCGTGGCCACGTGTGCCGGGAACTCGTCGGCCAACAGGGGAAACAGGCCCTCTTCCTCAACCTCGGTGTGCGGGGCGAGGATCTCGGCCATCCGCCGCGCCAGCCCGGCCATCCGGACGAAGTCCCGCGCGGCGTGGGCGGCCCGGACGTCGGCCATCATGCCGACCACCCGGTCGTGTTCCCGGGTCAGTTCGGCGATGGCGGTCACGGCCTGGCAGCCGCAGTACTCACACACGGGCGGCCTCCGCGTCCGGCGCCGTGGCGGTGGCCCGGTTCGCGGTACGGGCGACCGGGCCGACGTCGAGCAGCAACGCGGCGAGCGCGACGGCGGCCAGCAGCACCAGACCCACCGTGTACGAGCCGAACCGGCCGTAGACGGCGCCCATCACCAGCGGCGGCAGGAATCCGCCCAGCCCGCCGGCGGCACCCACCACACCGGTGACCGAGCCGACCTGGTTCGCCGGTGCCAGCTGGGCGACCAGGGCGAACGTCGCCCCGCTTCCGGCGCCCAGCGCGGCCGCCATGGCCAGGAAGGCGACCGTGCCGAGCGGCGCCAGCGACGGCGTGAACGACTGCGTGAGCGCACCGCCGACGACGACGGCCAGCGCGCCGGACAGCACCCGGGTGGCGGGTATCCGGTCGGACAGCCAACCGCCGACCGGACGCATCAGCACCGCGAGCAGCACGAACCCGGCCATCCGGTTCGCCGCGTCGGCCTGGGTCAGCCCGTACGCGGTCTTCAGGTAGGCCGGAAGATAGACCGAGAACGCGACATAACCGCCGAACGCCACCGCGTACAACGCCGACGCCTGCCAGGTGACCCGCAGTCGGACTGTCGCGGCCAGGCGGGCGGCGAGCGGTGCGACCGGCACCGGCCGGTCCGGGGCGTCCCGCAACAGCAGCGCGGCCACCCCCGCGTAACCGGCCAGCACCACCGCCGTGAGGACGAACGGCGCCGCCGTGCCGTACGCGTCCACCAGTTTCACCGTGGTCAACGCGCTGACCGCCGTGCCGCCCATGCCGACGCCGAACACGCCGACGGCCATCCCGCGACGGCCCACCGGGAACCAGGCGTTGACCAGCGGCACCCCCACCGCGAAGGCGGTCCCGCCGATGCCGAGGAAGAACCCACCGACCAGCAGCCCGACCAGCGAACCGTGCCCGAGCAGCCCGAGATACAGCACCGGGACGATGGTGGCCAGGGAGACCAGCGGGAACATCACCCGGCCACCGAACCGGTCGGTCAGCGCGCCCACCGGGATCCGGCCGAGCGCGCCGACCACCACCGGCACCGCGACGATCAGCGCCTGCTGGAACGCGCTGAGGTGCAGAGCCGCCTGGAACCGCACCGCCAGCGGGCTGAGCAACGCCCAGGCCCAGAAGTTGACCGCGAAGCCGATCGTGGCCACGGCGAGAACCGTCGTCGGTGTCGCCGTCGAGCCGGGCGCCGGCCCGGGTCGCGCTGTGTTCATCGGGTGCTCCACTTGTCGGGTCGTCGCCCGCGTCGGCGGGCCCGGCCGGCGCGGTCCGCACCCTTCGCGGGGAGCGCCTCACCGCCAGTCTCGCGTGCCGGACCGGGCATCCACCCGGGACTTTGGACCCGAGTTCGCAGGACCTGCTGCTCGGCTTCCGGCCAGGACCGTCCACCCGGGACACCCGCCCAGCCGCGCCATCCCTCCATTCGGGACATTCCTTTATCCGGGACATCCCTCCATCCAGGACATCGGCGCCGGGGGCACCGGTCCTCGACAACCCGCCGCGCTGCGGTCACGACGTCGCGAGCGGGACCCGGGCGACGACCCGCCAACCCCCGCCCGGGCGCGGCCCGGCGTGCAGCTGGCCCTGGTAGACGGCGATCCGCTCACGCAACCCGGCCAGCCCGCGTCCGCTCCCGGCGGTACGGGCGGCGGCGCCCGCCGGGTCGGCCCTGGGAACGGCCGACCGGCTCACGGCGGACCGGGGAACCGCCGACCGATCCACGGCGGACCCGAGCGGTGACCCGACGACCGGCCCGGCCGGCGTACCGCCGGTGTCGGTGACCTCGATCCGGAGGTGGTCGGCGGCGTACTCGACGGTCACCGTCGCGGACGCACCGGGCGCGTGCCGGACCGTGTTGGTCAGCGCCTCCTGCACCACCCGGTAACCGGCCAGTCCCACCCCGGCCGACACCGGCCGGGACCGCCCGGTCACCGTCAACTCGACCGGCAGGCCGGTGTCGCGCACCCCGGCGACCAGCGCCGCCAGCCGATCCAGACCGGGCTGCGGGACCAGATCCCCGGGCTCGCCGGTGTCCATCTCGTCGGTGTTCATGGTGAGCAGCCCCATCACGTGCCGCAGCTCGGACAGCGCCGTACGACCGCCGGCCTCGACCGCGAGCAGTGCCTCCCGGGCCTGGTCCGGGCCGGTGTCCAGCACCTTGCGGGCCGCGCCCGCCTGGATGACCATCATGCTCACGTTGTGCGTCACCACGTCGTGCAGCTCCCGGGCGATGCGCGCCCGTTCCTGTCCGGCGGCCCGGCGCAGCGCCTCGGTCTGTTCCCGTTCCAGGGCGGCCAACCGGGCGCGCTCCTCGTCGGCCCGGCGCCGCCAGGCCCGGCGTCCGTTGGCCACCACCACGATCGGCGCCAGGATCAGCAGCGGGGCGTACTGGTCCGGGACGGTGGGCAGGCTGGTGTCCGAGGTCAGCCCGACCGCCAGCGCCGCCGCCGACAGGCTGGCCATCGCGGGCACCCGGTACGGGCTGTAGGCGGCCGCGCTGTAGGCCGCGACGACGCAGGCGTAGAAGGTCAGCCGCGGGTGCTGCGCGACCGCCGTCGCGCCGATCACCACCCACAGCGCCGCCAGCGGGTACCGGCGACGGAACGCCAGGGCCGCCGCGGCCACCGCCGCCACCAGCGCGGGACCGAGCCAGTCGCCGGGCCCCGCCCGGTCCACCGGGTCGACGCCGGGATCGGCCGGGTCCGGCGGGACCGGGGGCAGCGGCGGGACCAGGCGGGCCATCTCGTCCACCGGGTGCGCGTACGCGCCGTGGACGGCCCACTGCACCAGCACGACGCCCAGCGTCAACGCCAGCGCCGCGTCGAAGGCCAGGTTGCGGCGGGTGGGCCGGGGCGGCGGCCCGGTCGGCCGGATCACCAACCGGAACCCGCCCCGCAACCGGTCCCGCACCGCACCGCTCAGCATCGGCCCATTCTCACCGCCGGGTCGCCGGTGGCCGCCGCCCGGTCGTACACCGCTCGCCTACCTCCCGGGGATGACGTGGCCGGTCCTCATCCCGATTCGGTACCGGAGATGCCTCCGCCGGCCGACGCGGCCGGAGCCCCGGCATCCCTACCGTCGTTGCCGTCGACAACCGACGATCACCGGCGGGCAGCCCCGCCGCAGCAGAAGGGACAACCGCATGCGTCATCCACTCGGGCCGCGGCGGCGGAGGCCGCGTGGCGCGCCGGTCGCCGTCGGCGTGCTGGTCACCGCGGTCGCGGTCGGCCTCGGTTCTCCGTCGGCCACCGCGTCCACGACCACCCGCACGGCCGTCGACCGGTCCGGCACCTCGACCGGTACGCCGTTCCTGCCACCGCCGACCGGCCGCGAACCGGTCGGCAGCACCTCGCTGCACCTGGTGGACACGGCACGCCAGGATCCCTGGGTCCCGGAACGGCACCGGGAGCTGATGGTGTCGCTGTGGTATCCGGCCCAGCGGCCGACCGGCCCACGGGCGCGGTACATGACTCCGGCCGAGTCCGAGGCGCTGCTGACCGACGGCGGGATCACCGGCGTACCGCTGGACATCCTGAGCCGGACCCGGACCAACTCGTACGTCGACGCCGTGCCGGCCGGCCGGCGTGGCGGCCTGCCGCTGGTGGTGCTCTCCCCCGGCTTCAGCAAGCCGCGCAGCGAACTCACCGCCCTCGCCGAGGAGCTGGCGAGCCACGGCTACGTCGTGGCCGGGGTCGAGCACACGTACGAGAGCGTCGCCACCACCTTCCCGGACGGCCGGGTCACCGGCTGCCTCGCCTGCGACGTGGACCGGGGACCAGACGGCTGGCGCGCAATCACCGAGGGCCGGGCGGCCGACGTCTCGTTCGTCCTCGACGAGTTGACCGGGCCGCGTCCGGCGTGGACCGGGTCGGCGTTGATCGACCGGTCCCGGATCGCGATGGCCGGCCAGTCGCTGGGCGGGGCGAGTTCCATCACCACCCTGTTGTCGGACCCCCGGGTCCGCGCCGGCATCGACATGGACGGCACCACGTACGCGTCGATCCCGGCCGGTGGCCTGTCCCGGCCGTTCCTGTTCCTCGGTCGGGCCGGGCAGTACACCCCGGACCCGGCCAACCCGGCCGCCGCGAGCTGGCAGCGCGACTGGGAACTGCTGACCGGCTGGAAGCGCTGGCTCGTCGTGTCCGGCGCCGTGCACCTGTCCTTCACCGACCTCGCGGTGCTGGCCGACCAGGTGGGTGTGGACGTCGGCGCCGCCCTGCCCGGCGTGCGCGGGCTGGAGATCGTCCGGGGGTACGTCCGGGCCTTCTTCGACAGGCATCTGCGGCACCGCCCGCAGCCGCTGCTGGACGGACCGTCGCCGCGCTACCCCGAGGTGGCCTTCTGCTCGGCGGAGGGTTGCGGGTAGAGCCATGTTCACCGCTTTGCGAGCGCCGACACCCGTACGCGGACCATCATCTCTCCGGCGCGATCACCGTTCCACAGGATTCTGATCCCCGTGAGGTCGACCCACTCGGGATCGTCCAACCGCGCGGAGGTCTGGGTAACGCGCAACGTCAGGTCCCCTGAGCCGTAGAGGTAGTCCGCTTCCCGCAGGTGGACCATCTCCCGCGTCCGGACCGGTGCGACAGTCACGAGTCGGTGCCAGTGTGACGGTGCTGCTCTTCCAGAGTCGTCGTGGTGACGCCGCAACACGGGCACCACCTCGCCTTGACCCGGAAGGCGAACAAAGCGGCCAGGAATCCCAGCACCACTAATCGGGTTTCGGTGTGCCGCCCTCCGCCATCTTGCTCGCCGGGCATGCGAACGCAAGTCTTGCGTTTCAATATTTCGTCGGACCCCCATCGTCATGGTCGAACACCGGCGGGCAGACTCGTTCCAAGAGCGAATCGAGGGGCCACGGACTTGTCAGCACGCCGCCAACCACCGACCGTCCGGCTCCGCCGGTTGGCCAACGAACTGCGCAAGCTCCGTCAGGCAGCGAAGTTGACGCGCGAGGACGCCGCCGAGCAGACCAACATCAACAGCGCGACGCTCTACCGCATCGAGACCGCAAAAGCCCGGCCGCAGAAGCGCACATTGCTGGCATTGCTCGATCACTACGGCGTGACCGACGAGGCACGGCGCGCCTCGCTGCTCGACCTCGCCAAGCAATCGACGCAGCTCGGATGGCTCCAGGCGTACGAGTCCGAACTGCCGGAGGAGTACACGACCTACATCAGCTTCGAGTCGGAGGCTCGCAGCGTCCGCAACTACGAATCGTCGTTCGTTCCAGGTCTGCTTCAGATCGAGGGCTACACCCGGGCCGTGGTCACGGCCAGCTTGCCGTACGCCACTGCCGCCGAGGTCCAACAGCGCGTCGACACCCGCGCGCGGCGCCAGCAGTCGGTCAGCAGGGAGGAACCGCTCAAGCTCTGGGCGATCGTCGACGAGGCCGCACTGCACCGGCAGGTGGGTGGCGACGAGACGATGGCAGACCAGCTCGCACATCTCGTCGAGGCCACCGAGCAACCGCACATCACCCTCCAGGTGCTGCCGTATGGCGTCGGCGCCCATCCCGGCATGCACGGTGCGTTCGCCATCATGGACTTCCCCGATGCGGCCGATTCCGACCTGGTGTACGTCGAGAACATGGCCGGCGCGCTCTTCCTGGAGAAGGAAGCGGACGTACGTCGGTACGCCGAGATGTTCGATCAGCTCCGTGCGGCGGCGCTGAGCCCGACTGACTCACGAGAGCTGATCGAGAAGATCGCCTCAGGGCGATGACGGAAGAGGAGACACGGCGGTGAATGCGCCTGATCTGGGCCCTGTCGAGTGGCGCAGGAGCACCCGTAGCGGAGCGAACGGCAACTGCGTCGAGGTCGCACAACTCGACGACGTTGTGGCCCTCCGCGACAGCAAGAACGCCGGCGGCCCGGTCTTGTTGATCACGGCTTCGACCTGGCGGGCCTTCCTGCAAGCCTTGGGCGGACGGATTGACGTTGACTAAAGCAGTCAGCGCGAGCGATGCGCGCACGCGCGTCGAGCAGTGGCGGTCCGCCGCCGGCGCGGATCGGGATCAGGCGGTCAGGAACAGCCAGACGTCGGGCGGGATCTCCGGCTTTCCCGGTACCGGCCGGCGCTCCTCCCGGTAGGCCGTCCCGGCGACTTCCCCGACCACCCGGCGCCAGAACCGGGCCGCACCCGGGTTCTCCTCCTGAAACGGGATGGCCCACGGGCCGGGATGCCGGTCGAGCAGTTGCCGCGCGGCGGCGTAGCCGACCCGCTGCCGGCGGGCCGCCCGGACCACGAAGAACTCACCGACCATTCTGGTCCCGTCCGGCAGGGTGCATAGCAGTGCGAACCCGGCCGGGTCGGCACCCACGCGGATCAGGTCTCCGGACCGGCCCGGATCGGTGAAGTAGCGGGGCAGCCCGCCCGGCCCGTACCGGCCGTGCTGGTCCGGCAGGTAGCCGCGGAACTCGGACAGGTCGTGCCGGTAGAGCTGCCACAGCGATTCGAGCACCGGCCGCTGGTCGTCACCGATCGGTTGGAGCGAGACAGGTGCGGGCACCCGGCCATGATGCCAGCCGCCCCGCCGGCCGGGAGGATCGGCTGCGGCGGAGGCGAACCGCCGCGACGGACCGAGCAGCGGCCGTCACCGAGCCCGCCCGCGCGGTCAGCCGCCGGCGGGCTTGGGGTTCGCCTGGAAGAACCGCCAGATGGTGTCGGTGGCTTTCAGCGCGGTGGACGGCGGGTCCAGGTGGAGCAGCTTCTGCGCCACCGGCGGGTTGGGCCGGCTCCCCGGCCACTGGTGGCCGGCGTCGGCGATGGTGATCAGCTCGACGTGCCGGCCCTGGGCGCAGGCCGCCGCCGTCCGGGTCGCCGTTCCGGCGGTGGTGACCGTCGGCGCGGCACACCCGTCGACGGTCCGCCACCGGGCCACCAGCTCCGGCGTCGGCGGTCCGTCGATCTTCACCGGGTTACGACCGGTGCCGCCGTTGTCCCGGCGGCCGGGCCCGCCGTCGTACGGCATGGTCTGGTCCTGCCGGCCGTGAATGTGCAGCACCGACGTCGGGGCGGGGGACGGGCACTGCCCCAGCGAGGTGGTCGCCACCGCGCCGATCGCGGCGAACAGGGTGGTGTCGCAGACCAGCCGGTACGCCAGCAGCCCGCCGTTGGAGATGCCGGTGACGTAGCGGCGGGTCGGGTCGACCGGCAGGTTCCGGCCGAGGCCGGCGACGAGTTCGGTGACGAAGTGCACGTCGTCGACGCCGTCCCGGGCGGGCGCGCCGCAGCAGTCCGGACCGACGGCCCAGGCCCGGTTGAGCCCGTTCGGGAAGGCCACCAGGAAGCCGTCCCGGTCCGCCGCGCCGGTCCAGCCGTACGCCTCCTCGGCCTGCTCGCCGGTGCCGGCCGCGCCGTGCAGCACCACCACGAGCGGTACCGGTCGCACGGGGTCCGCCGAGGCGGGCCGGTACAGCCGGTAGGTGCGGTCCCGCCCATCCACGCTGAGGGTGTGTTCCGAGGTGCCGACGGACGGTGTGGGGGCGGACCGGCCGCCGGCCGGATCCGTGGTGCACGCGGCGGGCGCGGTCAGCCCGACCAGCAGCGCGAGCATCGCGGCCGGCCGGCGCGCTCCGGCGATCCGGACGGGTCCTGGAGGGTTGCGAAAACTCATACGACGGTTGTCGCCCGCGAGTGTTCGAGGAACGTCAGGGCCGGGCCAGGATTCGGCAACGGCTGCGCGGGCCGCACCGAAACAGACCACTGTGGACCCTGTCGGCCGGGTCGAAGCGCCGGCGCGGTCCGTCCGGGTGGGTGACGCCGCGCACCCGGATCAGGGACGCGGTGCCCGCCGGTGCTCCGCCGGGCGGTTCGGCCGGCGGGCCGCTCCCCCGCCGGTCGACCGGGGGGTCGGACGGACCGCGAGCTGCCAATGCGTGGGGCGGCGCAGCGTCCGGGGCAGCCGGGTGGTCAGGTCGCCGCGGGCCGCGTCGAGCTGGGCCTGGGTCAGGAACAGGCTGCCGCGCAGGTCCGCGCCGCGCAGGTCGGCCCCGCGCAGGTCCGCGCCGGTCAGGTCCGCGCCGCGCAGGTCGGCCCCGCGCAGGTCCGCCCCGATCAGGTACGCCCCGCGCAGGCTGGCCGACCGCAGGTCGGTACGCCGCAGGTCGGCGCCGATCAGGTCGGCACCCCGCCGGTCCGGGCCGCCCCGGCCGCGTACCAGGTCGCTGGCGCGCAGCAGCAGTTCGTTGGCCTCGCGTTGGTGGGCCGGGACGTCCACCGCCGCCACCTCGGTCGGGCCGCCCAGGGTGAGTCGTTCGATCCCGTCCCGGACCCGGCGCAGGTCGGCGTGCAGCGGGCCGGCCGCCCGCAGGTCGAGCGCCTCGGTCAGATACCAGAGCAGTTCGTGGAGCTGCCGCATCACCGCGAACGCCCGGAACATCGGCTCGGCGGTCTCCGGCGCGGTTCGCCAGTCCCGGCCCCGGTAGGTGATCTGGGCGATCTTCTGGCCGGCGCCGAAGCAGTCGAAGACGGTGCACCCGGGGAAGCCGCGCTCCCGCAGGTGGTCGTGGATGCCGCAGCCGAAGTCCGACCGGAGGTTGGGGCAGGCCTGCCCGGCCGGCTTGTCGAGGGCGAAGTCGGCCGAGGCGGTGAAGGCCGGCGCGACGCAGCACAGGCCGAAGCAGCGGGCACAGTCGGCCCGCAGGTCGTCCCGTCGTGCTGCCGATTCGGACACGGTCACCCGCTCCCTCCGTACCGCGTGGTCGCCGGCCGTACCGGGTGGTTGCCGGACCGGTCGCCAAGCTTATGCCCACCATTGACAAAGAGAGTTTTTACGTACAGGATTGTTTTTGTCATGAGAGACGTCCTGTACCTGGAGCAGATCGAGCAGGCCGAAGCCCTGCTCAAGCCGCAACGCGTCGAGGTGTTGCGGCAACTCGCCGAGCCCCGCACCTGCACCGAGGTCGGCGCCCGGCTCGACCAGACCCCGCAGCGGGTCTACTACCACGTGAAACGCCTGGTCGACGCCGGCCTGGTGGAGCGGGTCTCCGAGCGCCGGGTGCGCGGCATCAGCGAGGGGATCTACCAGGCCAGCGCCCGGTCCTACTGGCTGTCACCCCGGCTGGTCGGCCGGATCGGTGGCCTGCGCCGGGCCCGGGACGAGCTGAGCCTGGGCTACCTGCTCGACCTGATGGAGGAGGTACAGGCCGACGTCGCCGCGCTCGACCGGAGCCGACCGGAGCTGCCGTCGATCGGCGTGTCCGGCGAGATCCGGGTGCCGGCCGAGCACCGCCAGCAGTTCCTGACCGACCTGCAGCGCACGCTGCAGGACCTGTTCACCCGCTACGGGGGCGCCGAGGGGGACGCCTTCAAGCTCGCCGTGGCCTGCTATCCCAAGGGAGAAGACGACGATGACTGAGCCACTGGTGGTCCGGGTCCGGGCCGAGGTGCCGATCAAGCAGGTACGGCACGCGCTGACCGACCCCGGCGAGCTGCGCGAGTGGTTCGCCGAGCACGCCGAGGTCGAGCTGCCCCACCGGTACGAGTTCTGGGGCCGCCACACGCCCGAGGGCGACGTGCCGCACCAGCGCCTGCTGCACGCCGACGCGGACACCCTGCGGTTCACCTGGCTGCTCGACGGGGTGGAGACGACCAGCGAGATCAGCCTGACCGAGGAGGGTCCGGAGTCGACGGTGATCGCGGTGACGCAGAGCCACTTCGACATGGCCGAGGCGATGAGCGGCAGCACCATCCGGGGCGTACTGCAGACGTACTGGTGTCTGTCGTTGGCCAACCTGGTCGCGCACGTCGAGGGCCACCCGCTCGTCCCGCGGGTCGACTTCACCTCGGCCGACCTGCGTGGCGAGTTCCTCATCGCCGCGCCGGTCGACCGGGTGTTCACCTCGTTGACCGACTCCGAGCAGGCCAGCCGGTGGTTCGGCTACCCGATCGGCATCGAGCCCTGGGTCGGCGGCCGGTACGCGATGGGCGGCTTCGAGGCCGGCTACGCGGCCAAGGTGGTCGAGCTGGAGCCCGACCGGAAGCTCGCGGTCGACTGGGGCCCGGTCGGCACGCAGACCTGGGAGCTGGCCGAGTCCGGCGGGAAGACCCGGCTCACTTTCGTGCAGAGCGGCTTCGACGAGCAGCACCCGCCGTACGCGGCCTGGTGCGGGTCGGTCGCGGGCCTGGCCGAGCTGCGCCGCTACCACGAGATGGCGGACTGGCGCCCGATGTTCCTCGCCGACGCGCCCAGCGAGCAGGCCGGCGCGACCGGCTGAGCCACGATTCGTCTGCGGGGCTCGACACCGAACCCATGGTGGGTGTCGAGCCCCGGTTACCGCCTTTTCCGCCCGAGCACACCGTCCCGCCCCAGACTCAGAGGGCTCCGGCTCAAGGGCGGCGGCGCGTCGTCGTCCGACACCGTCGGGGCCTGGGCCTCATCCCGGACGCCACGCCGGGCCCGGTCGAGCTCACGTCGGAGTCCGGAGACCCGGTTCTCCAGCTCGTCGATGGTCCGGTTGAGCCGATAACGGGCCGCCTCCTCCGAAGTCCGGAGTTCCGCCAAGGCCCGGTACCGACGGTCGGCCTCCTCCCGTGCCTGGTCCCGCTCCCGGCGCAGCGCCTCGGCCTGTTCCTGGTAGCGCTGGTTCTCCTGGACCAGGTTCGCACTGGCTCGCGCGCTGTCGTCCAGCTGTCCCTGCACCAGTCGGAGCTGTTCGAGCAGGGTGTCGGCGTTGTCCGAGAAGCGTCGCAACTGGTTGACGGACTCCTGGCTGATCTGCTCCGCCTCGGCCCGGAGCGAGGCGACCTCGTCGCGGAGCAGTTGTACCTGAGTTTCCTGCTGGGCGATTGCCTTCTCGGCGTCCTCCCGCTCGCGTTTGAGCAGCCTCACCTGGGTGAGTAGATCGTCCGCGTCCATCGAAGACAACACCGGTGGTCGGAGTTCCTCACCGTCCAGGACGACCCGTCCGGCGTAACCCGGCGGCATCTCCGCCCGCTCGACGCTCCACCGGCCGGCAAGCTCCTCGAACCGTTGCCGCCGCCACTCGTGCGGAGCGTCCACGGGTGCGCAGTACTCGACGATCCACTCGACGCACTGCCAGGACGGGCGGCCGTGAAGTTCACGGTAGAGGCGATTGCGGACGTCCTGGCCCGTCTGCTTCTTGATCTCGGCGGCGAGGGTGGCGACGGACGCGTATTTGCGCCCGTGCCAGCTCTCTATCAATTCACGCAGGGCGTCGGCAACACCTCTCATGCCGGAACATCTTTCCGTACGGCGGCAAGAGAAAACGGGCAACCTGCCGGTGCCGACAAATCTCCGCGAGTACAAAAAGGACCATCCGCCCAACCTTTTGGACACCGCGCCGTTCACGCCACATTCCGCGCCGGGTCAGCCGTCCGCCACGCACGTGTAGACGGCCGCAAGGCCCGCGAACCGGTCAACTTTCCGCTCTCGTCACGACCGGTACGTAGCCAAGTCTCGACAAATCCGTCAACCTCGCGGGGCCCTGGTCATTGCATCGCGGACACCTGGCGTTCCAATGGCTCTTTCCGGTGTTCACCAGGTGCGGAGTCCGGTGATTCGATCTTCTCTGTCCGGTGCCGTCGGCACCGGCGACGGTCCGGGAGCGCGCCGGCGGGATTTCCGCAACCGCTCCCCCGACAGATCGTGGGACGACGATGAACGACAACGACCGACGAGCGAGTCGTCGCCCAGCCACGACGGCCGCCGGCCGGGCAGGCGTGATGGGCGGCGGGGTACTGACCGTGGCTTCCGTGGCGATCGCCTTGGCCGACGCCGGAGCCCCGTGGCAGGTGGTCGCGGGGGTCACCGGCGCTCTCGTGCTCAGCGTCACGATCCTGGGCGTGGCTCAATTGTCGCTGCCGCAGGATTCGTCCGACCGGGTCGTCTGGTGGCGGGACCGACGCCGGCACGCGAGCAGGCGACGTGCCGCCCGACGAGCCGACGGCCGCTAGCGCTCCTGACCAGCCGCCGACCCCGTCCACCCTTCGACATGTCATGCGGCCGGCCTGCCGGGTTGGAACCCCGTCCAACCGGTACACCGCCACCTGGAGCCCGCGTTCGGCTCCCGACTCCACCAGTTCGTCCACGACGTCCTGGATCCGCTGCCGTAGCTCGGCGATCCGTGCTCCCTCCGCCGTGGCCGGTCACCCGGGCGGTGCCCGGGCCCACCGGTATGGCGTACCCGATCGGGGAGGTTGCCGGGCGCGGTCGGAACATCCCGGGCGCCGCGCGCGGCGCGTGCCGGTGGCGGGGTCAGCCGGTCGCGTCGAGCAGCAGGGCCGCGATGGCGGCACCGACCTTCGGCGCGGCGCCGGCCGGGCAGTCCTGGTAGCTCACCTGGTGCCGGCCCGCGGTGACCGTGTAGGCGTACGCGTCCGCGCAGCGCGGGTTGGGCGCCGGGCCGGACTCGCCGGCCAGGGCGGGGTCGGCCAGCAACGCGCGCAGCCGGGTCTGCTGGCCGTCGGTCAGCCGGCCGCGCCGTTGTTCGGCGGTCCGGTCGGTCCGGGTCCATCGCCCGTCCGGGTCGACGGTCACCGTGTCCCGGGTGCCGGCGAAGCCGCCGGACCGGGTCACCACCACCGGTACGGCGACCGGCGCCGGCTTCGGGTTGCCCGCCGGCCGGGAGGTCGGCGCCGCCGTGGGCGTGGCCGGGGCGTCGGGGGTGACCGGCGTGGTCGCCGGCGCCGAGGTCGGCGCGACGGTCGACGAGCCACCGCCGGCGGCCGGCCCGGGGCGGTCCGCCGCGCACCCGGTCGCGGTGAGCAGGAGCAGCAGCGTCAGACCGGCCGCCGGGACCCACCGGCCCGGCTGAGCATTCGTCATGCCACTTCGACCCCGCCCGGGACCGGCCGGTTCCCGTCGGGCGTCTTCCACCCCGGGTCCCGCCGGTCCGCGACGGGCTTTCCGGGCGGTGGGCCGGCGGGCGGAAAAGCGCCGGACGTCCGGTTTCGCGTAGCTGCCGTGACCAGGCATAGGAAAGGTCAGAATGCCACGCCGACGAGAAAACTTCACGACTTATCTTTTGGTTGAACTATCGCTATATCTACATAGGTGGCTACCCCCGCCACACCTTGTCCTCAGGAGGGCACGTGAAAAGATCCCTCGCGGCGGTCAGTGCTGCGCTGCTCACAAGCGGCGTTCTGACCTGCGTCGCACAGTCCGCCCAGGCGGCACCCCCCGCACCGGCCCCGGATCCGGTCGCCCGCGCCACCTCGGCGCTGAACGCCCATCCCGGTGCGGTGCAGGCCGCCGACGGCGAGTCGTACGCGGTCTACAGCTCCAAGGTGGACGCGTCCGGCGCCTCGCACGTGCGCTACACCCGCACCTACCACGGCCTGCGGGTCCGCGGCGGTGACTTCGTCATCCACACCGCCGCCAACGGTGGCTACGCCGGCACCTCGGTCGGCCTGGCCAGCCCGTTGACCCTGGGTACCGCGGCCCGGATCGGCGCCGCCGCGGCGACGAAGACGGCGCAGCAGCGCTTCGCCGGCAAGATCACCTCGACCGACAGCCCCGAGCTGTTCGTCGAGGCCAGCTCCGGCCAGGGCCGGCTGGCCTGGGAGACCGTCGTCCGGGGCTGGGCGCCGGACGGGCAGACCCCGTCCCGGCTGCACGTCGTCAGCGACGCGACCACCGGCGCGGTCATCGGGTCGTTCGACGAGATCGAGACCGTGACCGGCACCGGTAACGGCATCTACACCGGCACGGTCAGCATCGACACCACCGGGTCCGGCTCGTCGTACTCCATGGTCGACCCGGTCCGGGGCAACGGCCGCACCTGCGACCTGAACAACGGCACGTCGACCTGCACCACCTTCACCGACGCGGACAACGTCTGGGGCAACGGCAGCAACTCCGACCGGGCGTCGGCCGGCGTGGACGCGCACTTCGGCGCGGCCATGACCTTCGACTACTACAAGAACGTGCACGGCCGCAACGGCATCTTCGGCAACGGCACCGGCGTGCCGAGCCGGGTGCACTACGGCAAAAACTACGTCAACGCCTACTGGGACGGTGCCCAGATGACGTACGGCGACGGTTCGGGCAACTCCCGGCCGTTGGTCTCGCTGGACGTCGCGGGGCACGAGATGAGCCACGGCGTCACCGAGAACGTGGTGCCGGGCGACCTGACCTACTCCGGTGAGTCCGGCGGCCTGAACGAGGCCACCAGCGACATCTTCGGCAACATGGTGGAGTTCTACGCCAACGCCCCGTCGGACCCGGGCGACTACCAGGTCGGCGAGAAGATCAACATCAACGGCAACGGGACCCCGCTGCGCTACATGTACAACCCCTCGCTGGATGGCTCCTCGGACAGCTGCTGGTCCACCAGCACGAAGAACAAGGACGTGCACTACTCGTCCGGTGTGGCGAACCACTTCTTCTTCAACCTGGCCGAGGGCACCGGCGCCACCGCGTACGGCACCTCGCCGGTCTGCGGCTCGGCTCCGGCGGTCACCGGCATCGGCCGGGCCAAGGCCGAGAAGATCTGGTTCCGGGCGCTGGACGTCTACTTCACCTCCAACACCTCGTACGTGAACACCAGCAACCCGGGCAACACCGCCCGCGCCTACAGCCTGCGCGCCGCCGCCGACCTGTACGGCTCCTGCGGCACCGAGTACAAGGCCGTCCAGGCCGCCTGGACCGCCGTCAACGTGGCCGGCAACGACGCGCCCTGCGGCTCGACCGGCAACGACTTCTCGGTCTCGGCCTCGCCGACCTCGGGCTCGACCAGCCAGGGCGGCTCGGTCTCCACGACCGTGGCCACCGCCGTCACCAGCGGCACCGCGCAGACCGTGACCCTCTCGGCCGGCGGCCTGCCGGCCGGCGCCACCGCCACCTTCAACCCCACCTCGGTGACCGCGGGCGGCTCGGCCACGCTCACCATCACCACCGCGGCGTCCACCCCGACCGGTACGTACACCGTGACGGTCACCGGCACCGGCGCCTCGGCCACGCACACCGCCAGCTACACCCTGACCGTCACCGGTACGGGCGGCGGCTGCACCAGCCCGGGTCAGAAGCTCGGCAACCCCGGCTTCGAGTCCGGCACCTCGCCGTGGACCGGCAGCACGGGCACGATCGGCTCGTTCAGCGGCCAGCCCGCGCACTCGGGCAGCCGGGTGTCCTACCTGAACGGCTACGGCTACAGCGCCAGCGAGAGCATCGCCCAGTCGGTGAGCCTGCCGGCCGGCTGTGCCGCCTACACGTTCTCGTTCTGGCTGCACATCGACTCGGCCGAGTCGACCAGCAGCACCGCGTACGACACGCTCAAGGTGCAGGTGCTCAACTCGGGCGGCACGGTGCTGGCCACGCTGGCGACCTACTCGAACCTGAACAAGGCCGCCGGCTACAGCCAGAAGTCCTTCTCCCTGGCCGCGTACGCCGGCCAGACGGTCTCGGTGAAGTTCCTCGGTGCGGAGGACTCCTCGCTGCAGACCTCGTTCGTGATCGACGACACGGCGATCGACGTGTCCTGACCACGCCTCGCTGAACCCGGCGGCCACCGATCCTTCCGTCGGTGGCCGCCGGTCCGTCATACCGGTTGCCGCGGGAAACTTCACGTCTTTCTTTTTCCCTTACCCATCGCTATATCTACATGTGTGGCTACCCCCGCCACCCGTAGTCCCCAGGAGGGCACGTGAAGAAATCCCTCGCGGCGGTCAGTGCTGCGCTGCTCGCCGGCGGCGTCCTGTCCTACGTCGCACAGTCCGCCCAGGCGGCACCCCCCACGCCCGCGCCGGACCCGGTCGCCCGCGCCAACTCGGCGCTGACCGCCCACCCGGACGCGGTACGGGCCGCCGACGGCGAGTCGTACGCGGTCTACCGCTCCACCCGGGACACCTCCGGCGCGTCGCACGTCCGTTACACCCGCACCTACCACGGCCTGCGGGTGTACGGCGGTGACTTCGTCATCCACACCGCCGCCGACGGCAGCTACGCCGGCACCTCCCTCGGGCTGGCCAGCCCGCTGACCCTGGCCACCACGCCGGCGGTCGACCGGAACGCTGCGACCAGGACCGCGAAGGCGCACTTCACCGGCACGATCACGTCGACCGACAGCCCCGAGCTGTTCGTCGACGCCAGCTCCGGCCAGGGCCGGCTGGCCTGGGAGACCGTCGTCAGGGGCTGGGCGCCGGACGGACAGACCCCGTCCCGGCTGCACGTCGTCAGCGACGCGGCCAGCGGCGCGGTGATCGGCTCGTTCGACGAGATCGAGACCGTGACCGGCAGCGGCAAGAGCATCTACTCCGGCACGGTCGGCATCGACACCACCGGGAGCGGCTCGTCGTACTCCCTGGTCGACCCGGTCCGCGGTAGCGGCAAGACCTGCGACATGAAGAACGGCACGTCGAGCTGCACCACGTTCACCGACGCGGACAACGTCTGGGGCACCGGCAGCAACTCCGACCGGGCGTCGGCGGCCGTCGACGCGCACTTCGGCGCGGCGAAGACGTTCGACTACTACAAGAACGTGCACGGCCGCAACGGCATCTTCGGCACCGGAAAGGGCGTGCCGAGCCGGGTCCACTACGGCAACAACTACGTCAACGCCTTCTGGGACGGCGCCCAGATGACCTACGGCGACGGCTCCGGCAACTCCCGGCCGCTGGTCGCGCTGGACGTGGCCGGCCACGAGATGAGCCACGGCGTCACCGAGAACGTGGTGTCCGGCGGCCTCACCTACTCCGGCGAGCCCGGCGGCCTGAACGAGGCCACCAGCGACATCTTCGGATCGATGGTCGAGTTCTACGCCAACACCTCCGCCGACCCGGGTGACTACCAGATCGGCGAGAAGATCAACATCAACGGCAACGGGACCCCGCTGCGCTACATGTACAACCCCTCGCTGGACGGCTCCTCGGACAGCTGCTGGTCCACCAGCACCAAGAGCAAGAACGTGCACTACTCGTCCGGTGTGGCGAACCACTTCTTCTTCAACCTGGCCGAGGGCACCGGCGCCACCGCCTACGGCACCTCGCCGATCTGCGGCTCCGCCAAGGCGGTCACCGGCATCGGCCGGGCCAAGGCCGAGAAGATCTGGTTCCGGGCGCTGGACGTCTACTTCACCTCCAACACCTCGTACGTGAACACCAGCAACCCGGGCAACACCGCCCGCGCCTACAGCCTGCGCGCCGCCGCCGACCTGTACGGCTCCTGCGGCACCGAGTACAAGGCCGTCCAGGCCGCCTGGACCGCCGTCAACGTGGCCGGCAACGACGCGGCCTGCTGAGGCGGACCGCCCCGCGGCACGGACGAACCGGCGGCCACCGACCTCGTTGTCGGTGGCCGCCGGCCGGTCCCGGCCGCTCGCACGGGCCAGCCGTTCCGGCCGCTCGCACGCCGGCCCGTTCCAGCGGCCGGTCACATGCCGGCCGGGTAGGTCTCCAACTCGCCGGTGACCGACTTCGCGGCGAGCGGGTGCAGGGCACTGGTCCGGTCGCACCAGACGAACGCGTCGTACCGGTCCGCCGTCCGGGTCGGCACGTAGTTGCCCCACTCCTCGAACGACGGGTCGTAGACCACCCCGACGGCCCGGTGGTCGACCGGCCCGGCCAACCAGTCCGGCACCCCGACGCCCGGTCCGCCCGGCTCGGCTGGTACGGCCGGCTCGCCCGGTGCCGGCGGTGCCGTCGGTACGGTCGGGTCGAACACCAGCATGGCCCGCTCGGGCAGCAGTTCGTGCAGCCGGTGTTCCAGCGAACCGGGTCGGGCCGGTGGCACGGTCATCACCTCGGCCGGCGCGCCCCAGCGCGGCGCCGCGATGACCGTGCCGTGATGGCTGCCGAACCCGACCAGCACGACGTCGTCGGCGCCCCGCCGTTCGCGGGCGAGCTGCCCGATGTTGACCATTCCGGCGTCGGCCATGTCGGTCGCCCGGGCATCCCCGACGTGCGTGTTGTGCGCCCAGACCACCGCCTTGGCGGCCGGGCCGTAATGGTCCAGCAACCGGTCCAGGGTGTCCGCCATGTGGGTATCCCGCACGTTCCAGGACTGCGGCCCGCCGCCGACCATCGCCCGGTAGTAGCGCTCCCCCTGGGCCACCACCTCGGCGTTCTGCCAGGCGGCGAAGGCACTCGGGCCGTCCCGTCCGACCCCCGCGCGGATCCGGGTCAGCAGCCGGATCACCTCCTCCTCGCACCGGGCCGAGACGAACCGGCTGGCCGAGGCGTACTCCTCGACCCGCCTGCCGTACGGCTCGAAACACCGGTACGCCTCCCGGGCCGCGGCCAGTTCGTCCGGGTGTTCGGTGCCCAGGTAACCGAAGATCGCCTCCAGCGACTCCCACAGGCTGTAGACGTCCAGCCCGTGGAAGCCGACCCGCTCCGGCTCCGGCCGGTCCACGTTCCAGGCCCGCAACCAGCGGCAGAACCGAGCCACCTCGGCGTTCGCCCACATCCAGGTCGGCCAGCGCCGGAAGGACTCCAACGCCACCCGCGGCTCGGGGTCCGCCCCGGCGGTCGCGGTCACCGACCGGTGCACCCGGTCGCAGTCCGGCCAGTCCCCCTCCACCGCCACGAACGAGAAGCCCAACTCGGTGACCAGCCGCCGGGTCAGCTGCTCGCGCAGCCGGTAGTAGTCGTACGTGCCGTGGCTGGCCTCGCCCAGCATCACCACCCGAGCCGCGCCGATCCGCCTCAGCAGCGGGTCGAAGTCACCCGGTCCCCCGTCCAGCCGGTGCACCAGCATGCCCGCGGCTACCCGGCGGGCCGCCGGGCAAACCGGGCCCGGCCGGGCACCCGCCCGGCCGGGCACCCGCCCGGTCGGGGGGCGACCCGCGGTCCCGGTCGGGGTGTACCGGCCCCGGTCGCGGGTATCCGGCGCGGCATGGCCGTCAACGTGACGCAGCTTCAGGAGTATCTCAGCGGGCTCGACTATCCGGTCTCCAAGGAGGATCTGATCCGGCAGGCCCAGGAGAACGGGGCGGGCACCGCGGTCATCCAACTGCTGCGCTCGCTGCCCGCCGACCAGTTCGGCTCGCCGACCCAGATCGGTGAGTCGCTCAGCGAACTGGCGTAGGCGACCGCCGGATTGCCGGGCCGGTTCGGACCGCAGGACGCCCGCGGTCCGCAGCCGGCGGAACGGCCCGCCCGACCGGCGGCGAGCCGACCGACCGGATCCGGGACCGACCGAGCTGCCCGCGTCACGTCGGCGGGCCGACCAACCGGAACAGGGCGAGCCACTGCTCCGGCCAGACGAGGCCGACCGGGGTGTCCAGGTCGAGCCGGGTGGCCCGGAAGGCGGCGTCCAACCGGCGGCGCGGGTACCGCCGGCGCAGCGAGGCGTGCAGCGAGCCGCCGAGGCCGGTGAAGCCGAGTTCGACCAGGGACCGGTAGCCGGGCAGCGACCCGGCCGGCAGCAGCGGGACACCCCGACGGTCCAGTCGCAGGATGCCCGCGTCCACCCCGGGCACTGGCCGGAACGCCGTCCGGGGCACCCGCCCGGAGAGCCGCCAGTGGATCTCCGGCCAGCTCAGCACGGTCAGCCGGGTCCATCGGCCGTAGTCGCCGGACCGCTTGCGGGCGTACTCCAGTTGGGTGAGCAGCGTCGCCGAGGTCAGCGTGGGCGCCGCCAGGCAGCGGTCGACCACCCGCGCGGTCAGCGCCCAGGGGATGTTGCCGACCAGCGCGAACGGCTCCGCGGGCGGTACCGCGCCGAGGAAGTCCGCCGGCCGGCAGTCGACGTTGCCGAGCCGGGCACAGGCCGCGGCGAGGTCCGCCGCCAGGTGCGGGTCGATCTCGTACGCCAGCACCCGGCCGGCCGTCGCGGCCAGCGCCCGGGTGAGCTGTCCCCGGCCGGCGCCGACCTCGACGATCAGGTCGTCCGGCCCGGGGCGGGCCACGCCGACGATCCGGTCGACCGCGCGCCGGTCGACGATCAGGTTCTGCGACAGCACCCGGCGGGACCGGTCCCGCTCGGTGCGCCGGGTCGCGTCGTTTTTTCGGTGGGCAGGGTGGTGCGAGTGGTTTCGGTGTGCCACGGCCGGTGTCCCGTCTGCCGCCCGACCCGGTCGGGTGGGCGGCGGTACGGACAGGCTCGGCGCGTCGCGGGCGTACCCGGGAAACGGCGGTCGACCGGCGCGGGGCGCGCGGGGCCGACGGCTCACGGGCACGACGGAGCGGGGCCTGTCCGAGCGGATCTGGACTCGTCGGGCCCTGGCGGCGCGGGCGGAGAGTGCGGCGCGCGAGGAAGGAAGACCTATCGGGCGGCGGGCACGTCCTGGGCGGCCAGGGCGGTACGCCGGGTCCACGGCCGGGGCGCGCGCTGCGGGCCCCGGGCGGCCGGCGTACCGACCGCCTCGATCAGGGCATGCGTGATCATGGTGGCCACGGTAACGCCGTCCACCGGGCGGGCCAACCGATTTACCGGGCCGACACCGGCACGGTCCGGCCCTCGGCGCGGGCCGTCTCGGCGGCGTCGAGCACGGCCACCACGTCCCGGCCGAACCGCACGTCGCAGATGCCGTCCCGGGTGCCGGAGGCCACCTCCTCGACCAGTTGGTCCAGCGCGACGACGAGCGCCTCGACGGCCGTACCCGAGCTGCGGGGCACCGGGTCGAAGCCGTCCTCGCCGTGGAAGACCACCTCGAAGGTCGTCGCCTCGGCCGGCGCGTCCAGGGTCAGTGCCACCGTGCTGGTCGGCCCGCCGGCGTGCCGCAGCAGCAGATGCACGGTGTCCCGGGGCGCGTCCATCGCGGCGACCTCGGTCACCGCGCCGAGCACCGGGATCAGCATGGACAGCGCGTGCGGGCCGACGTCCCACAGCCCGCCCCGCTCGCGGCGCCAGGGCGACCCGCCGTACGGGTTCTCCGGCCGGAAGATGGAGGCGAACAGCGTCGCCCGGGCACCGTGCCAGCCGCCGGTGGCCGCCGCCGCGGCGAGGTGGCTCGCGATGTCCGGGTGGAACCGGTTGGTGAAGAAGACCACCGAGGCCACCCCGGACCGCTCGGCCGCGTCGACCAGCCGGTCCGCGCTGGCCAGGTCGAACGCCACCGGCTTGTCCAGCAGCAGGTGCCGGCCGGCGTCGGCGGCGCGTACCGCGATGTCCGCCTGCACGTCCGGCGGCAGCGCGACGGCCACCGCGTCCACCGCCGCGATCAGCTCGTCGATGTCGCCGAACGCCGGGACGCCGTACCGGTCGGCCAGCGCGCGGGCCTTGGCCGGATCGCGGCCCCAGACCCCGGCGAGCCGGGTCCCCGGGTGCGTGGCCAACGCGGCGGCGTGCGTCCCGGCGGCCCAGTGGCCGGTCCCGAACAGTCCGAAGTTCAGCACGGAGGCCCTCCTCGTCGCGTGGCCGAAGGGTCCATTCCTAACATGCCGGGCGATCAAACGCCGGGTTTCCGCCGCGCCGACCGGCTCCGGCGGGTCGTCGGTGGGGTTGCCGCCAGCAGCGCCTCGTGCGCCTCGACCGCCGCCTGCGCCGCCTCGTCGACCAGCGCCTGCGCCGCCACCTCGGCCACCCGGGCCGCCTGCTCGGCCCGCCGCGCCGCGGCGGCGGCGCGGTCGTGCACCCGGCGCGCCGCGGCCCGTTCGATCCGGCACCGCTCGGCGAGCCGTTCCCGTTCCTCCTGGACCGGATCCCAGTCGGCGGTCCGCCGCCACACCTCACGCAACTGCTGCACCGAGATGTCGCCCCGGCGGTACGCCGACAGCGCCGCCCGGGACACCTCCCGCTCCCGCTCGGCGCTGTCCGGGCCGGCGTTCTCCTGGCCGGCCCGCTCCCGCTCGGCGCTGTCCGGGCCGGCGCTGTCCGGGCCGGCGGCCCGCTCGGCCGGTCCCGGGTCGGTCGGCCGGGGTATCGGCACGCCGCCGGTGGCCGCCCGTCCCTCGGCCGCGGCCCGCCAGGCCTCCTCGTACGCCCGCTCGGCCGTCTCCTGGGCGGCCCACGCCTCGTCCCGGAGCTGTTCGGCGCTCGCCACGGCGGCCCGGGCCTCGACCGCGACCGCGGCGGCCCGCCCGGCGTCCACCTGCGCGGCGGTCGCGTGCGCGGCGAGTTCCTCCGCCTCGGCGCGCAGCTGCGCGGGGGCCGGCCCGCGCTCGGTGGGGCGTACGGCCAGCGCGGCGAGACCGAGTAGACCCAGCACCACCAGGCCGCCGATCACCAGCAACGCCCACACCGCCGTCGCGTCCACGCCTGTCGACTCCCCACGGTGCGCGTCCGCCAAACACCTCGATGATAGACGCTCAGCAATGTCGCAACCAGGCGATACGCCGGTGGCCGGGATGGCGGGTCGGTGCCTACTACGCGGCTTAGTAGGCTGTGCCGGTGAACGATCCACAACCCGGGCGACGCCGGTGACCGGCGCGGCCGGCGCGACCGGCTCCCCGGTCGACGGCGCCATCGCCGTCGTACCGATCGTCCTGTCCCTCCTGGTCGCCGGTTGGGCGCTGGTCGGCACGCTGCGCAACCGGCCGCCGGACCGGGGCCAGTTCGCCGGCCTGGCGGTGCTGGAGGCGGCCCTGCTCGCGCTGGCGGTGGCGGCCGTGGTCGCGCTCGTCGGCGGCCAGCGTCCCGGCGAGGCCGGCACCTTCGCCGGTTACCTGGTCACCCTGGTCTGCCTGCCGCCGCTGGCGGCCGTGCTGGCCCGAATGGAACCGACCCGCTGGGGGTCGACCATCGTGCTGGTGATCTGCCTGGTCGCCCCGGTGGTGGTGGTCCGCCTCCAACAGACCTGGGTGGCGACCGGTGGCTGAGACCGGGTCGAACCGAGCTGAGACCGGGCCGGACCGGGCCGAGACCGGGCCGGACCGGGCCGCCGCGCCGCGGACCAACAGCGGCCCCGGACGGCTGCTGATCGCGGTCTACCTGCTCTTCGCGATCGCCGCCACCTGCCGGGCCGGCTACCAGCTCGCCACCAGGTTCGACGAGGCGCCGGTGGCGTACCTGCTCTCGGCGGTCGCCGCGGTGATCTACATCGTGGCCACCGTGGGCCTGGCCCGGGGCGGCAGCGGCGGGCGGCGCACCGCGTACGGCTGCCTGACCGTCGAACTGGTCGGCGTGCTGGCGGTCGGCTTCCTCAGCGTCTTCGACCCGGCACTGTTCCCGCACGACACGGTCTGGTCGAAGTTCGGCCAGGGGTACGGCTACGTCCCGCTGGTGCTGCCGGTGCTGGGACTGCTCTGGCTGCGCCGCACCCGCCAGGTTCAGTCCTTCGGCCCGCCGGCCACGTAGATCACCTGGCCGGAGACGAACGAGGCACCCTCGCTGACCAGGAACGAGATGGTGTGCGCGACATCCTCGGGGCGCCCGACCCGGCGTACCGGGATCTCCGCCGCGCCCAGCTTCTGGAACTCCGCGAAGTCGACCCCCACCCGGGCCGCGGTGGCCGCGGTCATGTCGGTGACGATGAAGCCGGGCGCCACCGCGTTGGCGGTGACGCCGAACGGCCCGAGTTCGATCGCCAGCGTCTTGGTGAAGCCCTGCAACCCGGCCTTGGCCGCCGAGTAGTTCAGCTGCCCCCGGTTGCCCAGGGCCGAGGTGCTGGACAGGTTGACGATCCGGCCCCACTTTTGGTCCACCATGTGCTTCTGCACCGCCCGGGTGACCAGGAACGCGCCGCGCAGGTGCACGCCCAGGACGGTGTCCCAGTCCTGGTCGGTCATCTTGAACAGCAGGTTGTCGCGCAGCACCCCGGCGTTGTTGACCAGCACGGTCGGCGGGCCGAGTTCGGCGACCACCCGGTCGACCGCGGCCGTCACCCGGTCCGCGTCGGCCACGTCCGCGCCGACCGCGAGGGCCCGGCCACCGTCGGCCACGATCGCCTCGGCCGTTCCGGCCGCGGCCGACTCGTCGAGGTCGAGCACCGCGACGGCCAGGCCGTCCGCGGCCAACCGACGGGCGGTGGCCGCTCCGATACCGCGGGCGGCGCCGGTGACGAGGGCGACGCGGGGCTGCTCCGACATGTGTACCTCCCGGTAACTTACGGCTCGGTGGGCGGAGTCTACCTCCGGCCCGACCCGCGGCCCGGTTGACGATCGGCAGGGGCCCGCGCGTGCCGTACCGCCGGACGCGGAGCCGTTCCGACCGGCCGGCCGCCGGTCCCGGCGGCCGGCGTGGGTGTCAGACCGGGCGGCCCGCCGGTCCGGCGCCGGCGTAGCTGCGGCACAGCCGGATCCAGCGGTAGCCCTGACCCGCCAGTTCCAGCGCGTCCAGCTTGCCCACCGGGTTGTACGGCCGGTCCGAGAGCATGTCGTTCGGCAGGTCGGCCTCCTCGTACAGCGAGCCCAGGTCGACCGTGGCGTGCTTGGTGCTCAGGTTGTGCAGGAAGACCATGGTGCCGGTCGGCCCGTCCGCCCGGTGCGCCAGTACGCCCGGCGGCAACACCTGGTCGATGGGCGTGCAGGTGCCGGAGCCGATCTCCGGCGCCTCGCGCAGCGCCCGGGTCATCCGCTCGAACCAGGAAAGCAGCGATCCCGGGTCCTGCCGCTGCAGGGTCACGTTGACCCGCTCGTAGCCGAAGTCACCCCCCTCGACCACCGGTCGGATCAGCTTCCCGGCGTCGGCCTCGGAGAACCCGGCGTTGGGCTTCATCGACCACTGCATCGGGGTACGGATCGACTCCCGACCGGGCAGGGACAGGTCCTCGCCCATCCCGATCTCCTCGCCGTAGCGCAGCACCGGCGTGCCGCGCAGCGAGAACTGCAACGAGTACGCCAGCTCGATGCGCCGCCGGTCGTTGCCGAGCATCGGCGCCAGCCGGCGGCGGATGCCCCGGCCGTACAGCTGCATGTCCTCGTCCGGACCGAACTCTCGGAACACGTCCTGGCGCTGGTCGGCGGTGAGCCGGGACAGGTCGATCTCGTCGTGGTTGCGCAGGAAGGTGGCCCACTGCGCGCCGCTCGGCAGGGCCGGGGTCTCGCGCAGCGCCTCGATCACCGGCTCCGGGTCGCGCCGGGCCAGGGCGAGCATCAGCCGGCCGTTGAGCATGAAGTCGAAGAGCATGTGCAGCCGGTTGGCCGAACCGCCGCTGTCGCCGAAGTACTTCTGCAGCTCGTCCGGCTCGACGTTCGCCTCGGCCAGCAGCACCGCGTCGCCGCTGCGCCACTGCACGTGCTGGCGCAGCTCGGTGAGGAAGGCGAAGTCCTTCGGCGAGTTGGCGTTGCCCGGTTCTGTCATCTCGATGATGAACGGCGCCGCGTCGATCCGGAAGCCGGAGACCCCGAGCTGGATCCAGAACGAGACGATCTTCTTGATCTCGTCGCGGACCGCCGGGTTGCCGAAGTTGAGGTCCGGCTGGAACTTGTAGAACCGGTGGTAGAACCATGACTTCGCGGTCCGGTCGTAGGTCCAGGTCTCGTTCTGCTCCCCCGGGAAGACCATGCCCTGGTGCCGGTCGGCCGGCTGCTGGTCGGACCAGACGTACCAGTCCCGGTACGGCGAGTCGGGCGACGACCGGGCCGACTGGAACCACGGGTGCTGGTCCGAGGTGTGGTTGACCACCAGGTCGATGATCACGCGGATGCCCCGGTTGTTCGCCTGGTGCAGCAGCTCGGCGAAGTCGCCCAGGGTGCCGAACCGCGGGTCGACGTTGTAGAAGTCGGTGGCGTCGTAGCCGTCGTCCCGGTTGGGCGACGGGTGGATCGGTTGCAGCCACAGGCAGGTGATCCCGAGCCCGGCCAGGTAGTCCAGGCGGCTGATCAGCCCCTGGATGTCACCGACACCGTCGCCGTCCGAGTCGGCGAACGTGTCGATGTCGAGGCAGTAGATGACAGCTTCGGAGTACCACCGGTCACTCATGCCCCGAACCTTTTTCCGTTCGTCCGCCCGGCCAAACAACCGAGGGCCGCCAACCCCTCGCCGGGCACGGCGATCCGGATGTCCAGGCCGCGGCGGGGCATCGGTGATCGGGCTGGAGCGGTAGCGTGCCGGTCATGGACGCGGTGGAATCCAGCGGTACGGTCCGGCAGCTCGGTTGGGGCGAGGGCGAGTGGCTCAACCCACCGGTACGTGCCCTGCCGCTCGGCGACGGTGAGCTGGTGGTGACCGCCAAGCCCGAGACCGACTTCTGGCGAACCACCGCGTACGGCTTCGTGCACGACGACGGGCACGGCCTGCTGGCACCCCTGCCGGCCGGTACGGCGATGGAGGTCAGCTTCGTCGTCGACTACGACCGGCAGTTCGACCAGGCCGGCCTGCTGGTCCGGGTGGACGCGGAGAACTGGGTGAAGACCGGCCTGGAGTACTGCGACGGCGTCGTGCAGCTCGGCGCGGTGGTCACCCGGGATCTCTCGGACTGGTCGTCCGCCCCGGTGCCGGAGTGGGCCGGCCGGACCGTGACGGTCCGGGCCAGCCGGGCCGGCGACGCGCTGACCGTACGGGCCCGAGTGGACCGGGAGGCGTGGCGGCTGGTTCGGCTCGCCCCGCTGGCCCCGGACGCGGTGGCCACCGCCGGTCCGTACTGCTGCGCCCCGACCCGGGACGGCCTCACCGTACGGTTCACCGGCTGGACCCACGGCCCGGCCGACGCCGCCCTGCACGAGTAGGCCGGGCGTCGCCGACGGCCGGCGGCTGGCATCATCACCGGATGCGACCGTCCGTGGAGTTGGTGTACGACCTGGTATCCGGTCTCGAACCGTTCGACGACCTGGAGGCGGAGCACCGGACGGACACGTTGCGCTGGCTGCGGTCCACCGACGACGTCTTCCGCCGGGTCAAGCCCGCGACCCCGGACCGGCACCTGGTGTCCTACGTAGTGCCGGTCGACCCGGACAGCGGCAACCTGCTGCTGGTGGACCACGTCAACGCCGGCCTGTGGCTGCCGCCCGGCGGGCACGTCGAGCCGGACGAGCATCCGGCCCGGACCGCGCGCCGGGAGGCGTACGAGGAGTTGGGTGCCGATGCCGAGGTCGACGAACGGCTGACCTTCCTCACCGTCACCCGCACGATCGGCATCGACGCCGGCCACACGGACGTGAGCCTGTGGTTCGTCGTCCGGCTGCGGCAGGACCAGCCGCTGACCCTGGATCCGGGTGAGTTCCGCGAGGCCCGTTGGTGGTCGCCGACCGACCTGCGGGCCGCGGATCCCACCCACTTCGACCCGCACCTCACCCGCTTCCTCACCAAGATCGGATGTTGAAGCCCCGGCCGCCCACCCGGCCACCCGGCGACCGTTCGGGCGTTCGTCACGACGGGTGACGTCGGTCGGAGCCGGTGCTTTTTTGGGCCTACATCGAATTCGTAGTAGCTACTACGAATTCGATGTAGGCCCAAAATGATTCGTCGTTCCCGCATCGGCAATCGCGCGCGCATCAGCGCTTGATCCGTAGGAGTCTGCTGGCGGTTACTGGAGCCTTTTTCAAAAGGGTCGGGTGGCCATCGATAGATCTCCAGCTTCGTAACAGTGCGTAGCACTCGTGGGAAGTCGTGGAGAGACCGGCGGTAGCCGGTCTTGAGGATCTTCCAGTTCTTGAGGTGAGCGACTGCGCGTTCGACGGCGGCC
>NZ_JBHSBN010000022.1:0-114025 GCF_042650605.1 Micromonospora zhanjiangensis
CACCGCCGCGCGCCTGGTCCACGGCCAACGCCGCCGCCGACTACGCATCCCACCGACCTGGCCCTGGGCCGAACAGATCACCGCCGCGTTCGCCCGGATCGCGGCCATCCCCGCACCCGGCTGACCACCACAGCCGCCATCCCACCGACCGGAGGACCCCCAGGAGACCACGCCCACCGCCGCGACAGACGGCCCCTCACTGCACCCCCGAACCAGATCAATCGGAGACCACCGATCAATCACCCCGGGTCGAAACACCCGACACCAGCCATGAACGATCGAGGCTAGGCCGTGTCTCGCGGATCATGAAGAGCGGTCCGGGACCGCGCGGAGCCAGTCGAGGGTTTCGGCGAGGTCGAGTGTGGCCTGGTAGGACTCGGAAAGCTTGTCGTAGCGGGTCGCCAGGCCACGCCACTGCTTTCGCCTGTTGAACCCTCGCTCGACCTGGTTGCGCTGTCTGTAGCGGTCGGTGTCGAAAGACGGCGGACGCCCACCAGAAGATCCTTTCTTGGCCCGGTTGGCTTTCTGATCCGTCCGCTCGGGGATCACCGCCTCAATCTTGCGGACACGCAACGCCGCCCGGTTCGCCTTGCAGGAGTACGCCTTGTCCGCCGACAGCGAGTCCGGACGCTTGCGGGGCCGACCGACCCCACCCGGACGCTTGACCGACACCTGGTCCAGCAACGCGATCAGCTGTTTGGTGTCGGCCACCTGGCCTGGCGTGACCCGCGTGGCGAGCGACCGGCCACGCCCGTCGGTCATAGAGTGAACCTTCGTGGTCAGTCCCCCACGGGAACGACCCAGACCTTCCCGTGCCTGCGCCTGCTGCGCATCGAGCCCCCTTTACGAGCTCCCGCGGCATGCTGATGAGCCCGCACCACCGTCGAGTCGACCTGAGCGTGCCAGTCGACGTCACCGTCCGCCTCGGCCACCGCGATCACATGCGCTTTCAACCTCGCCCACGTGCCGTCAACGGCCCACCGGCGGAACCGTCCAGCCAGGGTCTTCCACGGCCCGTACCGCTCCGGGGCGTCCCGCCACGGCGAGCCCGTACGTTTCACCCAGCAAATACCGTTGATCACCTGCCGGTGATCACGCCACTGACCACCCCGAACCGGCTGCTTGGGCAGCAACGGTTCCAAGATCGCCCACTCGTCATCCGTCAGATCAAATCGCGCCACGTAAGGAACAACGAGTCACCCCCAAGATCCGCGAGACACGGCCTAGGCGTCCGGGCCGATGCAGGGAGCATCGACCCGACGGCCGGCCCGGTCCGACTCGGTGCCCGGCCGCGGCCTGTCCGCTCCGTACCCGGTCGTCCGGCTCGGCCACGGCGGGCCCGGCGCGGCCGGCGGGCCCCGCGCGGGCCTGGCACGTAGGCTACGGACGTGAGGGACAACAGGGACGCCACCACCAGGCACAGCGCGCGGGCCGCCGGGCCCGCCCTCCGGACCGCCCCGGTCGGACGTGGGCGTGGTGACGGCGAACGCAGCGAGGAGACCGCATGACCGAGTTCGACGGGCTGCCCGTCCTACGGTCGCCGGTGGCCATCGCGGCCTTCGAGGGCTGGAACGACGCCGCCGACGCGTCCACCGCCGCCGTGGAGCACCTGGAGCAGGTCTGGTCGGCCCGCAAGATCACCGAGCTCGACCCGGAGGACTTCTACGACTTCCAGGTCAGCCGGCCGACGATCAACATGGCCGAGGGTGAGACCCGGCGGGTGGAGTGGCCGACCACGCGGTTCATGGTCGCCAGCCCGGAGGGCACCGACCGGGACGTGGTGCTGATCCGCGGCATCGAGCCGAGCATGCGCTGGCGCACCTTCTGCGAACAGGTACTGGAGATCTGCCACAGCCTGGAGGTCAACCGGGTGGTGCTGCTCGGCGCGCTGCTCGCCGACGTGCCGTACACCCGGCCGTTGCCGATCAGCGGAAGCGCGTCGGACAAGGACTCCGCCGAGCGCTACCAGCTCACCCCCACCCGGTACGACGGCCCGACCGGCATCGTCGGGGTGCTGCACGACGCCTGCACCCGCGCCGAGGTGGACGCGTTGTCGTTCTGGGTGCACGTGCCGCACTACGCCAACAACCCGCCCTGCCCGAAGGCGACGCTGGCGCTGCTGCACCGGGTCGAGGAGGTGCTCGACCTGCCGGTGCCGATGGCCGACCTGGCGGAGGAGGCGGCCGAGTGGGAGCAGCGGGTGAGCACCGCCGCCGAGCAGGACGCCGAACTCGGCGAGTACGTCCGCGAGTTGGAGGAGCGGGTCGGTGACGCCGGGATCAAGCCGCTGACCGGGGACGAGATCGCCCAGGAGTTCGAGAAGTACCTGCGCCGCCGGGGCGGCTCGGCCGGCCCGACCGCCGGCTCCTGGTGACGGGCTGACGGTTGACGGGCCGGCCGGTCGTCAACGCGTACGGTCGGCCGGCCCGCCACCGGTGATCAGGTCGCCGCGGCCGCCCACTCCGGCTTGACCGCCATCATCCGGGCGGTCTTGCCCGGGTCCGTGTCGACCAGGTCGCCCAGCACCTCGTCGATCCGGCGCAGTACGTCGTCGGGCAACCGGAGGCCGGCCGCGCCGGCGTTCTCGGTCACCTGCTCCGGGCGGGACGCGCCGATCAACGCCGCGCACACGCCGGGCCGGTTCAGCACCCAGGCGACGGCGAGTTGCGCCATCGACCGGCCGACCTCGTCGGCGATCGGGCGCAGCCGCTGCACCCGCTGCAGCAGGTGGTCGCCGAGCACCCGCCGGACGAACACCGGTGACCTGCCGTCCCGGTCGGCCCGGGAACCGGCCGGCGCCGGCCGACCGGGGTGGTACTTGCCGGTCAGTACGCCTTGGGCGAGCGGCTGGAAGGCGATCTGACCGATCCCCTCGGCCCGGCACAGCGGCAGCACCTCGGGTTCGATCACCCGCCAGAGCATGTTGTACTGCGGCTGGTTGGCCACGATCCGGTCGCGTAGGCCGAGTTCGCCGGCCAGGTCCAGGGCCGACCGGAGTTGCGGCGCGGTCCACTCGGAGACGCCGAGATAGCGCACCTTGCCCTGCCGGACCAGGTCGTCGAAGGCGATCAGGGTCTCGTCCAGCGGGGTGCCGTCGTCGAACCGGTGCGCCTGGTAGAGGTCGACGTAGTCGGTGCCCAGCCGGCGCAGCGAGGCGTGGCAGGACTCCATGACGTGCTTGCGGGACAGGCCCCGGTCGTTGGGGCCGTCGCCGGTGGGCAGGCAGACCTTCGTGGCGATCTCCACCGACTCCCGGCGTACGCCGCGCAGGGCCTCGCCGAGCAGTTCCTCGGCGGCGCCCATGGCGTACACGTCGGCGGTGTCGAAGGTGGTGATGCCGGCGTCCAGGGCGGCCCGTACGCAGGCCAGGGCGGCGTCCCGGGCCACCGATTCGCCGTGCGTGAGCCAGTTCCCGTAGGTGATCTCGCTGATCATCAGGCCGCTGCGGCCGAGGTGGCGATGCTCCATGTGGATCACCGTACGGTGATCGGCCGTGGGGCGGCGTCCCGCGTGTCGGTCCCGGGTGGATCGGCGTGTCGCGTTCCTTCCGGCACATCCCGTAGGCCATCCTAGGAACCTAGCTGTGATGGGGAGGACCGATGCAGATCAATCCGGGCACCGCCGAGTTCCCGCACCGGCAGATCGCCGCGCAGTTGCGGGCGCGCATCCGGCAGGGTGACTGGGCCGCCGGCGAGCGGCTGCCGTCCATCCCGGCGATGGCCGAGATGTTCGGCGTGGCCAAGCAGACCGTGCAGCGCGCCGTCGACCAGCTCCGGGTGGAGGGCGTACTGATCACCAAGCCCGGCTCCGGGACGTACGTCCGGGGCACCCGGCGCCGGCTCAACCGGCTCTCCCGCGGCCGGTACGGCGGCTACCGCGGCTACCACGCGGACCTGGCCGCCCGGTACCGGCAGCAGCTCGTCGAGGTCGGTCGCGCGCCGGCCCCGCCCGAGGTGGCCGACGCGTTCGGCGTCTCCGACGGCACCGAGCTGCTGGTCCGGCGGCACCTGGTGCGCACCGAGGACGCGCCGGTGGAGATCGGCGCCTCCTGGTTCCGGGTCGCCGACGCCGAGGGCACCTCGCTGGAACGGGCCGAGGCGTTCGGCCGGCCGCTCTACCAGGAGGCCGAGGAGGAGACCGGCCGGCGGTACGTCACCGCCACCGACACGATCAGCGCCCGGCAACCCAGCCGGGAGGAGGCCGAGCTGCTGCAGATCCGGCCGGACACGCCGGTGCTGCACCTGCTGCACGTGGCCTACGACGCGGCGCACAAGCCGATCGAGGTGGCCCAGGCGACCTGGCCGGGACCGATGACCACGCTGACCGAGGAGTACCGGATCCCGGCGCCGACGCCGGAGCCGGACCCCGATCCGGGCCTGGTCCTCGGCTGAGCCCGCGCCGGCCCGGTGATCGCCTAGAGGCGGATGCCGAGCAGGGCGTCCACGGTGGCGGCGAACAGGGCGGGCGCCCCGGTGTCGGCGCCGGTGCCGGTCAGCGTGCCCTCGACCCAGGCGTCCAGCAGCGCCAGCGCGCCCGGGGTGTCGAGATCCTCGGCCAGCCGGGCGCGTACCCCGGCGAGCAGCTCGTCCCCGGACGGCCCGGCCGGCGCGGTGGCCGCCTCCCGCCAGCGGGCCAGCCGCTCGGTGGCGACCTTGAGCAGTTCGTCGGTCCACGCCCGGTCGGACCGGTAGTGGCCGGCCAGCAGGGCGAGCCGGACCGCCATCGGGTCCACCCGGTCGGCCCGCAGCCGGGAGACGAAGACCAGGTTGCCGCGGGACTTGGACATCTTCTCGCCGTCCAGGCCGATCATGCCCGCGTGCACGTAGTGCCGGGCGAACGGCGCGGCGCCGGTCAGCGCCTCCGCGTGCGCGGCCGAACACTCGTGGTGCGGGAAGACCAGGTCGTTGCCGCCGCCCTGCACGTCGATGGTCTCGCCGAGCAGGTCCAGGGCGATCGAGGCGCACTCGATGTGCCACCCCGGCCGGCCGGGGCCGAGCACCCCACCGGGCCAGGACGGCTCGCCCTCGCGGACACCGCGCCACAGCAACGGATCGAGCCGGTCCCGCTTGCCGGCCCGGTCCGGGTCGCCGCCGCGTTCGGCGAAGAACTCCAGCATCCGGTCGCGGTCCAGGTTCGACTCGTAGCCGAACCGCGGCGCGGCGGCGATGTCGAAGTAGACGTCACCGGTGCCGTCGTCGAGCCGGTACGCGGCGCCGGCGTCCAGCAGCGCGGTCACCCGCTCGGCGATCGCCGGGATGGACTCGACCGCGCCGACGTAGTGCGCCGGCGGGATGATCCGCAGGCTCTCCATGTCCTCCCGGAACAGGGCGGTCTCGCGCATGGCCAGCACCACCCAGTCCTCACCGTCCCGGGCCGCCCGCTCCAGCAGCGGATCGTCGATGTCGGTGACGTTCTGCACGTACGTCACCGGGTGCCCGGCGTCGCGCCACAACCGCTGCACCAGGTCAAAGGTGATCATCGTGGCGGCGTGCCCGAGGTGGGTGGCGTCGTACGGGGTGATGCCGCAGACGTACATGGTCGCCGCGCCGGTCGGGTCACTCGGGGCGACCGTCTGCCGCGCGGAGTCGTACAACGCGAGCGGCTGCGCCGTCCCCGGCAGCCGCGGTACCTCGTGGCCCGCCCATGAATCCATGGTCGCCAGCCTAACGACCCGACGGGCCGCTCCCCCGGCCCGGCACCGGAAGTGATCAAGCCGACAGCGCCGGCCGCCCGGACACCGGCGACGCGATCGCCCCCGGCGGTGGGGTCACATCGGCGGCCAGGGCACCGCGGGCCAGTCCGGCGACGGGGCCGGGAACCGGCTGTCGGTCCGCAGCCGGGCGACCCGGGCGGTCAGCGCGGCGACCTCCCGGACGGTGAGGTGGTCGGCGAGTTCCTCGCCGAGCGGTCCGGCCAGGCTGCCGGCCAGCCGGCCGAGCATCTCCACCGCGTCCGGCGGCAACTCGCGGCCGGTCCAGCCCCACAGCACGGTACGCAGCTTGTCCTCGACGTGCAGGCTCACCCCGTGGTCGACCCCGTAGATCCGGTCCTCCGGGCCGACCAGCACGTGCCCGCCCTTGCGGTCGGCGTTGTTGATCACCGCGTCGAAGACCACCAACCGGGCCAGCCGCGGATCGTCGGAGTGCGCCAGCGCGTACGGGTTGCCGTCCTCGTCCTCGGCGGCCGCGACCCGGAACCAGCGCGGCGGCAGGCTGTCCGCCGGTACGAAACCGACGAGCGGTTCCGCGTCGTCGGGTTCGTCGATCCAGAGCTGGCAGGCGCCCGGGCCCAGCGGCCCGTCCCGCAGCACCGTCGGCGGCACCACGTGCCAGTCCATCGCGTGCGAGATCAGGTACGCGCTGACCTCCCGACCGGCCAGCGTGCCGTCCGGGAAGTCCCACAGCGGCCGCTCGCCGCGGATCGGCTTGTAGACGCATCGGCGGGTCACCCCGTCCAGGGTCAGGAATCCGCGCAGGGTGGTGTTGGAGGCGTCGACCAGCCGACCCTCCAGTTCGAACTCGCCGCCGCGCAGCAGCCGCAGGGCGTCCGGCTCGTCGAGCACCGGTTGCACGGACTCCGCGGTCACCGGTGGTAGCCGTTGTGCCGCGGGCAGAGGTGGCCCGCGGGGTCGAGCGGTTGGCCGCAGAGCGGGCAGGGCGGGCGACCGGCCGCCACCACCCGACGGGCCCGTTCGATGAACTCGCGGGCGGCCTGCGGGGTCAGCCGCACCCGGAGCCGGTCGAGATCCTCGTCCGGCTCGTCCTCGTCCTCGTCCTCGACCTCCTCGGCGACCCCGGTCAGCTCGGCCTCCGACTCGGACTCGGTCTCGCCGGCCTCGATCGCCTCGATCACCACGGTCGCGGTGTCGACGTCGAAGGCCAGGCCGAGGGTGCCGACCCGGAACTCCTCCTCGACCGGCGTGTCGAGGGGCTCGTTGTCGGACCCGGCGGCCACCGACTCCGGCAATTCCACCCCGAACCGGCGGCTGGCCTCGGTCAGCAACTCCTCGAGCTTCTCGGCCAGCAGGGACACCTGAACCTTCTCCAGCGCGACGCTGACCAGCCGGCCCCCGCCGCGCGCCTGGAGGAAGAACGTCCGTTCTCCGGGCGGCCCCACGGTCCCTGCGACGAACCGCTCCGGCGGCTCGAAGGCGTGCACCTGGTGGGTCATACCCACGACCCTATCCGGCCCGTCACGGCGCCGCGCGGCGCACCGACCCGAATCGCCGCCCCGGCGGTGCCGCCCGCCGTCGGCCCGGGGGTCGGGGTGCCGCTCACCGGCCCGATCCCCCGGCGCCGCCGCCGACCGGGGCGTCGGATTCGGCCGCGGCGGCCGGCGGCGCGACCAGGTTGGTCAGGTCCCCGCCGGTGTCGTTGGCGCGCAGCACGAACGGTCGGGTCGGGGTGTAGCGGATCGCGGTCACCGACCCCGGGTCGGCCACGATCCGCTGGAACTGGTCGAGGTGCAGACCCAGGGCGTCCGCCACTATGGCCTTGATCACGTCGCCGTGCGTACAGGCGAGCCAGATCGCCTCCGGTCCGTGCCGTTCGGTCAGCCGGGCGTCCCAGCCACGGACCGCGGCCACGGCCCGGGCCGCCATCGCCGCCATCGCCTCCCCGCCGGGGAACACCACGGCGCTCGGGTGCTGCTGCACCACCGGCCACAGTGGATCCTTGGCCAGCTTCTCCAGCGGCTGGCCCTCCCAGTCGCCGTACCCGCACTCGACCAGGCCGTCCTCCACCACCGGGGCGGCACCGGGCAGCGCCAGCTCCAGGGTCTGCCGGCACCGGATCAACGGGCTGGTGACCACCGCCGCCAGCGGCAGGCCGGCCAGCCGCTGGCGGACGGCGACCGCCTGGGCGCGGCCGGTGTCGTCCAGCTCGACCGGTTGGCGGCCGGCCAGGCCGCCCTCGGCGTTCGAGGTGGTCCGGCCGTGTCGCAGGAGCAGGAGGGTCGCCACGCCACCACCCTAACGGGGTACGCCCGGCCAGCCGGTCGGGCCCGGCCGCGCGCCTCTGGCCGGGCCCGGCCGCGCGCCTCCGGTCGGGCGCCTCCGGCCGAGCCCGATCGGGCCGCCCCGGGTCAGGTGGCCGCGATGGTGCCGGTCATCAGCAGGGCGAGCACCAGGCTGCCCAGCGCCACCCGGTAGAGCACGAACACATACAGCGTGTGGTGCGCCACGTAGCGCAGCAGCCAGGCGATGGCGGCGTAGCCGACCGCGAAGGCGATCACCGTGGCGACGATCATCTGCGCCCCGGACGGCGCGTGCCCGGTCCGGTCGAACACGTCCGGGATGCTGAACACCCCGGACATCACCACGGCCGGGATGGCCAGCAGGAAGGAGTACCGGGCGGCGGTCTCCCGGGTCAGGTTGAGGAACAGCCCGGCGGTCAGCGTGCCGCCGGACCGGGACACCCCCGGCACCAGGGCCATCGCCTGCGCGAATCCCATCACCACGCCGTCGCGCATCCGGAAGTCCTTGATGATCCGGCTCTGCCGGCCCCAGAACTCGGCGAAGGCCAGCACGAAGGCGAACACGATCAGGACCGTCGCGACCAGCCAGAGGTTCCGGGCCGCGGTGCGGATCTGGTCCTTGAACAGCACCCCGAAGATCCCGATCGGGATCGAGCCGACGATGACGTACCAGCCCATCCGGTAGTCGAGGCTGGAGCGGACCGAGGAGTCCCAGATGCCGACCACCCAGGTACGGGTGATCCGCCAGATGTCCTTGGCGAAGTAGACCAGCACGGCGGCCTCGGTGCCGAGCTGGGTGACCGCGGTGAAGGACGCGCCGGCGTCCTGATCGAAGAAGATCGCCGAGGTGATCCGCAGGTGCGCCGACGAGCTGATCGGCAGGAACTCGGTCAGCCCCTGGACGATGCCCAGGACGATTGTCTCAATCCAGCTCATGCCGGCCCTCCGCTGCGCTGCGGGCCGTCATGAGCACGTTCACGCTGATTCTGATGGTTCGCTCGCTCCGCTCGCTCACGATCCGACTCCGGCCAGGTCGAGGGCCTCGGCGCAGGTACGCAGGGTCTGCACCCCGCTGTCCCGGTCCGCGACGAACAGGGTCACCGAGAGGGTGGTGACGCCGGCCGCGGCGTACTCGCGCATCCGTTCGGCGATCCGCTCCTTCGGGCCGAGCAGCGAGGTCCGGTCGATGAACTCCATCGGCACCGCGGCGGCCGCGTCCCGCTGCCGCTTGTCCAGGTAGAGATCCTGCACCTCGCGGGCGGCGTCGCCGTAGCCCATCCGGGTGGCAAGCTGGTTGTAGAAGTTCTGCTTGCGGCTGCCCATCCCGCCGACGTAGAGGGCGGCGTACCAGCGGACCAGTTCGGCGCAGTTCGCGATGTCGTCGCCGACCACCACCGGCACGGACGGCACGACGTCGAAGCCGGCCAGTTCCTTGCCGACCCGGGCCCGGCCCGCCCGGACCGAGGCGAGCTGTTCCTGGGCGAACTCCGGGGCGTAGAAGACGGCCAGCCATCCGTCGGCGATCTCGCCGGCCAGCTCCAGGTTCTTCGGCCCGACGGCGGCCAGGTAGACGGGGATGTGGTCACGGGGTGGATGGAAGCCCAGTCGGAGCGCCTTGCCGGGGCCGTCCGGCAGCGGAAGGGTGTAGTGCTCGCCCGCGTACTCGACCGGCTTGCGGGCCACCGCCAGCTTGACGATGTCGACGTACTCCCGGGTCCGGGCGAGCGGCTTGGCGAACCGGACACCGTGCCAGCCCTCGGAGACCTGCGGGCCGGAGACCCCCAGCCCGAGCCGGAACCGGCCGCCGGAGAGCGCGTCGATGGTGGCGGCCGTCATCGCGGTCATCGCCGGGCTGCGCGCCGGGATCTGCATGACCGCCGAGCCCAGGTCGATCCGCTCGGTCTGGCCGGCCATCCAGGCCAGCATGCTGGGCGAGTCCGACCCGTACGCCTCCGCCGCCCAGACCACCGAGTAGCCGAGCCGGTCGGCCTCCTGGGCGAGGGCGAGATGGTCGGCGGGTGTACTCCACGCCGTCTGGTAGCCGAGGCTGAGCCCGAGTCGCATCTGGTTCTCCCCATCCGCACCGCAAGTCGCATCAGGGTACGCAATACGGCCGGGCGGTCCGATCACCGGTGTGCCCGGCCCGCCGGTCGGGCGTCCGGCGACGACCCGCACGGCGGCCGGACGGTCGGCTAACCGACGATCATCGCACTTCACCGGGAGCGAGGATATCCGCGCGGCGAGGTAATGAATAAGGTTCACCCATGCAACAGCGACCGCTCGGCCGAAGCGGGCTGGCGGTCTCCCGGCTCGCGCTCGGCACCATGACCTGGGGCCGGGACACCGACGCCGACGACGGTGCGGCCCAGCTCAAGAGCTACCTCGACGCGGGCGGCAACCTGGTCGACACGGCCGACGTGTACGCCGACGGCGAGGCGGAGGCCGTCATCGGCTCCCTGCTGGGCACCCTGGTCGCCCGGGACGACCTGCTCATCGCCACCAAGGCGGGGCTGCGACCGGGGTCGTCCCGGCGCCGGGACGGCTCCCGGGGACACCTGTTGCGCACCCTGGACGCCTCGTTGCGCCGGCTCGGCACCGACCACGTGGACCTGTGGCAGGTGCACGGCTACGACCCGGACACCCCGCTGGAGGAGACCCTCGCGGCCCTGGACCACGCCACCGCCAGCGGCCGAGCCCGGTACGTCGGCGTGTCGAACTTCTCCGGCTGGCAGACCGCCCGCGCGGCGGCCTGGCAGGCGGCCTTCCCGGGCCGGGCCCCGGTGGTCGCCACCCAGGTGGAGTACTCCCTGCTCGAACGGGGGGTGGAGCGGGAGGTGCTGCCCGCCTGCGCGGCCCTCGGGCTGGGCGTGCTGCCCTGGTCGCCGCTGGGTCGAGGCGTTCTGACCGGGAAGTACCGCCATGGGCGGCCGGCGGACTCGCGGGCCGCATCGCCCCATTTCGAGCCGTTTGTCGCATCTTACCTGGAGCCGCGCTGCTCGGCCATCGTCGAGGCGGTCGCCACCGCCGCCGACGGGCTCGGCGTCTCCCCGCTGGAGGTGGCGCTGGCCTGGGTGCGGGACCGCCCCGGGGTGGTGGCGCCCATCCTCGGCGCCCGGACCGTCGGCCAACTCCAGGGCGCCCTGCAGGTGGAACGGATGACCCTGCCGGTCGAGATCGCCCGGGCGCTGGACGACGTCTCGGCGGTGCCGGTGGGTTACCCGGAACGGGACGGCTGAGCACCGGACCCGGATGACCCCCGTCACCAGGGCGGACCCCGACGGGCGGCACCGCGCGCCGGGACTGGTGCCGGCGGGAGGCGATTGGGCAGGATAGTTCCCATGGACTACGAATACGCGCCGCTGCGGTTACCGCCGAATGTCGACCGGTTGACCGCCGCGGCGCAACTCGCCATCCAGGCGGAGTACTCCGGTTGGGAACTGGCCCGGGTGCGGCTGTTCCGCGACGGCACGCGACAGGTGGTGCTGCGTCGCCGGGTGCTGAACAAGCCGCAACCGGGCCTTTCCTACTGAATTCTTCCCGGCCTCAGCGGGCCGGCTCGGCCTCGTCGTCCTCGACGTCGTCGGTCAGGAACGGGTGCTCGTCGAGCCGGCCGACGAGCGTGTCCTGCGGACCCGGCCGGAACGGACCGGCGCCGTCCTCGTCGTCGTACGCCTCCAGGTCCAGCGGCTCGGTCACCTCGCTGACCATCACCAACCCGTCCAGCGGCTCCAACTCCGGGATGTCCAGCCCGCCGAGCGACCCGTCCCCGGTCTGCAGCAGCTCCAGCACCGCCTCGCCGACGCCCTCGACCGGCGCGACCTCCTCGCCGTCGGGCAGGCCGGAGCGTCGGGCCGCCTCCGCCACCCGCAGCAGGGCCGCCACGCTGGGCACCCGGAAGTCGCGGCGCTGGCGCACCGACAGCACCCGCGGGTGCGGGTCGGCCGGCTCGCCACCGTCCGCCCCGCCCAGGCCGACGCCGAAGCGCTCGTCGGCCTCGTCCGGGTCGATCGACTCCACGTCCCACGGGGTGACCTCACCGAAGGCGTCGAGCAGCCGCTCGTCGTAGTCGTACGAGGCGTTGTTCAAGGCGACGTACGACTGCCATACGGCGTCGTCGTCGATGCGCCCCTGGGCCGCCTTGACCGCGGCGAGGTGTCCCCGGGCGGCCTCGACGACCCGTTCCAGGGCGGCGTCCAGCTCGGCGTGCTGGTCGGTCATGGTGTCAGCAGTCCCTTCGCAGAAAATCTGGGGCGGTGGCGGACGACGCCGCGGCGCATCCCGGAGCCGTCAGCAGCTCCGGAGGAACCGGTCGAGAACCCGCACGCCGAACTCTAGCCCGTCGACCGGAACCCGCTCGTCAATGCCGTGGAACAGCGCGGAGAAGTTCAGGTCGGCCGGCAACCGCAACGGCGCGAAGCCGAAGCAGCGGATGCCGAGGGTGTGGAACGCCTTCGCGTCCGTACCGCCGGACAGCATGTACGGCACCGGGTGCGCGCCCGGGTCCTCGGCCCGCAGCGCGGCGGACATCGCGTCGACCAGCGCACCGTCGAAGGTGGTCTCGATCGCCTCCTGCCGCTGGATGTACTCGATCTCAATGTCCGGCCCGACCAGCTCCCGCAGCTGCTCGGCCAGCACCTGCGACTGGCCCGGCAGGCTGCGGCAGTCGATGGTGGCGGTGGCCCGGCCGGGAATGACGTTGTCCTTGTAACCGGCGGCCAGCCGGGTCGGGTTGGCGGTGTTGCGGATGGTCGCCCCGACGATGTTGGCGATCGGGCCGAGCTTCGCGATCGCCAGTTCCGGATCGTCCGCGTCGATCTCGATGCCGAGCAGCTCGGAGACGTGGTCGAGGAAGGCCCGTACGGTGGGGGTGACCACCACCGGGAACCGGTGCCGACCGACCCGGGCGACCGCCTCGGCGAGGGCCGTCACCGCGTTGTCGTCGTGCACGAACGAGCCGTGCCCGGGGCGGCCGCGGGCGTGCAGCCGCAACCAGTCGATGCCCTTCTCCGCCGTCTCGATCAGGTAGAGCCGCCGCTGCGCGTCCAGGCTGTACGAGAAGCCGCCCACCTCGCCGATCGCCTCGGTGCACCCGTCGAACTCCTCGGCGTGCCGCCGGGTCAGGAAGTGCGCGCCGTACTCGCTGCCGGCCTCCTCGTCGGCGGTGAACGCCAGCACGATGTCCCGCGCCGGTCGGACCCCGGTGCGCTGCCACTGCCGCACCACGGCGAGCACCATGGCGTCGAAGTCCTTCATGTCGATGGCGCCCCGGCCCCACAGGTAGCCGTCGGCGAGCTCGCCGGAGAACGGGTGCACCGACCACTCGTCCGGGTCGGCCGGGACCACGTCGAGGTGGCCGTGCACCAGCAGGGCGTCCCGGCCCGGGTCGGAGCCCGTGATCCGGGCCAGCACGTTGGCCCGGCCCGGTGCCGACTCGTAGATCCGCGCCTCGACGCCGACCTCGTCGAGCTTGCCGGCCACGTACTCCGCGGCCTGCCGCTCGCCGACGCTGGTGGCGTTGTCGCCGGTGTTCGTGGTGTCGATGCGGAGCAGGTCGCGGCACAGCTCGACGACCTCGTCCGGTGCGGGTCCGGGAACGGATGCGGGGTGGCTGGTCATGCTTCTTCATACCAGCCCGCCGGCCCGCGCGGTGCGGTGCGGGTTTCGCCGGGAGCCGCCCCGGGTACCGCCGGTGACGCCGACACAGACCCGTCGCGCCGCGCCAGGGACCCGCTCCGGGGCGTGCAACCGCGCAAGGAGGACCAGATGACCGCCGTCCCCCTTCCCCCGCTGCCCGGCGCCACCGACGAGGACGCCGACTACCGGCCCGGCGGGCGCAGCGCGGTGGAGATGCTGGCCGACGAACACGACCGCATCGTCCGGCTCGGCCGCGAGCTGGCCGATCCGACGACCGACCCGGCGCACCGGCGGGATCTGGTCGAGGTGCTGAGCGCCACGGTGACCCGGCACCTGTCCGCCGAGGAGCAGTACCTCTACCCCACCGTACGGGTGGCGCTGCCGGACGGTGGCACGCTGGCCGACCGGGAGATCGCGGCGGACGTGGAGCTGCTGCGGACCCTGCGCGACCTGGCCGCGACCACGCCGGACGACCCCGACTTCGACGGGCTCGCGGCCACGGTGTCCGAACAGTTGCGCCGGCACGTGCACGCCGCGGCCACCGAACTGTTCCCGCCGCTGCGGCAGATCGCCAGCGACGCGGAGCTGATCCGGTTGGGCAACCGGGTGGAGATCGCCGTGGAGGCGGCGCCGACCCGGCCGCGACCGGCCACCCCGACCACGCCACCGTGGAACAAGGTGGTCGAGCCGGCCCTCGGGATGGTCGACAAGGTACGCGACGCGGTGACCCGGCGACGGACGTACATCGAGGACTTGTCGACCCGCCCCCGGTCCATGTGAGGGCTCGAAGAACGCGGTTCGTTACGGAACGTTGCCCAGCGGGTCGTGATTGTTAACACGCCCTGTCTGTTCGGGTGGCTACACCTTGCCGTTCGGCGGATCTTTAACAACCAAAGGTCTTCCGGCGGATCCCGTTCTGGTCCTACCGTCACGCTATGAACTTGGAGTTGCGCCACCTCAAGGTGGTCTGCGCGATCGCCGAGACGGGCAGCGTGACCAAGGCGGCCTCGGCCCTGGGCCTCGCCCAACCGGCCCTCACCGCACAGCTTCAACGGATCGAACGCACGCTCGGCGGCCCCCTGTTCGAGCGGGACCGCCGGGGCGCGCGGCCGACCGCCCTCGGTGAACTGGTGCTGGAACGCGCCCGGGTGCTGCTGCCGGCGATGAAGGGGTTGCAGGACGAGGCGGCCCGGCTGGCCGGTGCCGGCACCGGCCTCAACCAGTACCGGTTCGGCGGCGTGAACAGCCCGATCCTCGGCCGGCTGGTGCACCGACTGACGACCGACCAGCCGCACGCGCAGATCAGCACGTACGCCTCCTGGTACGTCGACGAGCTGGCCCAACTGGTGCTCGGCGGCCGGCTGGACTACGCGCTGGCCGGCGTCTGCGGCGACGCGACCCCGTCCGCCGAGTACGGCCTCACCTGGCAGGCGGTCGCCGTGGACGCCGTCTTCGTCGTCCTGCCCGAGGCGCACCCGCTCGCCACCCGCGACGAGGTCGACCTGGCCGACCTCGCCGGCGAGCAGTGGGTCGCCGCGCCGGGTGACGGGTGCTTCGGGGACTGCTTCGCCTCGGCCTGCGCCCGGGCCGGCTTCACCCCCCGCAAGGTCTACGAGACCGACATCCGGGGCAGCACCGACCTGGTGGAGGCCGGCGCCGCGGTGGCGCTCTGCCAGGCCACCTTCCGGCCGGTGTCCGGCCTGGTCACCCGGCCGTTGGCCGGCGCGCCGCTGCGCTGGCGGCTGCTGCTGGGCTGGCACGCGGAGTCGCTGGCGGCCGGGATGGCGGAGCGGATCCTGGCGTACGCCCGGGCCGCCTACCACGACGCGATCGCCCGGAACCCGAACTACCGGGCCTGGTTGCTGCGCAACCCCACGTTCGGCGCGCAACGCCCGGCCGCGGCGTGACGTGCGGGGCGGGCGCCGCGGCATAACCACGCCGCGCGGTATGAGCAAGGTGGTATCTGTCCCGGCCCGTGTACCGGGCGTTAGGTTCTGAACGCGCCCTTCCAGATCCAGGTCGCCGATCCGTGACCCGGGCCGGCGTCCCTGACCCCCGGTTCGGCAGGGCGAGCTGGCGGCGCCGCCCGGTGATCCCCCACCCGGGCGGCCCGCGCCGTCCGGGCGTGCGAACCGGCCAGAACCGGGTACGGGTACCCCATGACCGACCTGTATCAGCCCGACGGCGACGAGCGGGACACCGCCCGCCGGGCCGCCGAGGCACACACCGCCGCCTCCCGCGACGTGGAGGTCTTCCTGCGCCGGTTGCCCGCGGTGCCGACGGCGGGCGACGTCGCCGAGTACGCCGCCCTGGTGGCCCGGGAGGAGGTGCTGCGGGCGCAGCGGCAGGCGGCGGTACGGACCGCCGGGTTGGACGTGCCCAGCGTCGAGCCGCAGTGACCTGGTCAGCGCTCCAGCAGCGGGTCGTGCCCCAGGTCCAGCAGCGCGTGCCGCCAGCTCTCGTCCGCCGCCCCGGCGGCGGGCCGGGCGTCGAGCAGGTCGTGGATGCCGGTGACCGCCTCGCGCATCACGTCCAGGTCGGCGCCGGTGAGGTCCACCTTGCGCTTGCCCTTGACCGCGAGGATGGACCGGCCGGGTTCGGGCAGGTCGAGGGCGGGGTCGGCGGAGAACGCCTGCTCGCCGGAGCCCTGGGTCAGCAGCCAACTGCGCAGCCTCTCGGAGTTGACGTTCACGACCTCGTGGAACTCGACCCAGAGCTGCTCCACCTCGGGTTCGATCCGCTGTTCCCGCGCCATCAGCACCCCTCCTCGTCGTCATCCCGGGCCGGCCCGTCCTGCGCGGCCTCGGCGTGCCGCCGCTCGTCCCGCTCGCGTTGCTGGACGGCGTTGCGCGCCTTCTGGTCGGCGTCGCGCACCTTGGTCCGCCGCGGGTTCGCGGTCGGCGCCTGAGCGACCGCGTCGGTCTTCGACGTCTTCTCCCGCGACTCCTCGGGATCGGTCACCGCCTCCCCTTCCCCGCCCGACCGGCTCACCGGCCGATCGAGGCCGCCTCCGGCGTACGGCCGGACCGGCCATCGCCCGGTGCGACCGCGAACCGCAGTTCGTCGTCGTGGGCGTCGACGGTGACCCGCTGCCCCGAGCCGAGCGTGCCGTCGAGCAGCATCCGGGACAGCCGGTTGTCCACGTCCCGCTGGATGGTCCGGCGCAACGGCCGGGCCCCGAACTGCGGCTCGTGCCCGTGCTCGGCCAGCCAGTCGATCGCCGCTTCGGTGAACTCCACCCCGATGTCCTGGCCGTGCAGCCGGCGGCGGGTCTCCTCGGTCATCAGCTCGGTGATCTGCCGCAGCTGGGCGGCCTCCAGCCGGCGGAAGATGATGATCTCGTCGACCCGGTTGATGAACTCGGGGCGGAACTGCTCCTGCAACCGGCGCATCACCCGCTCCCGCAGTTCGCTGTTCTCCTCGTCGTCGTCGCCCGCGCCGGTCCCGCCAGCGAAGCCCAGCGCGCGGTGGCTGCCGGTGATCAACTCCGAACCCGCGTTGCTCGTCATGATCAGTACGGTGTTGCGGAAGTTCACCACCCGGCCCTGGCTGTCGGTGAGCCGGCCGTCGTCGAGCACCTGCAGCAGGATGTTGAACACGTCCTGGTGGGCCTTCTCGATCTCGTCCAGCAGCACCACCGCGTACGGGCGGCGGCGGACCGCCTCGGTCAGTTGGCCGGCCTCCTCGTACCCGACGTAGCCGGGCGGGGCGCCGACCAGCCGGCTGACGGTGTGCCGTTCCTGGAACTCGCTCATGTCCACCCGGATCATCCGGTCCTGGTCGCCGAAGAGCGCCTCGGCCAGCGCCCGGGCCAGCTCGGTCTTGCCGACCCCGGTCGGCCCGAGGAACATGAAGCTGCCCATCGGCCGGTCCGGGTCGGCGAGGCCGGCCCGGGACCGGCGGACCGCCTCGGCGACCGCGCTGACCGCGTCGTTCTGGCCGACCACCCGCTCGTGCAGGTGCCCCTCCAACCGCAGCAGCCGGTCCCGTTCCTCCTCGGTGAGCTGGTTGACCGGGATGCCGGTGGCCCGGGACACCACCTCGGCTATCTCCTGCGTGCCGACCTGCGGCACCCGCTGGTCGTCGTCGTGCCCGTGGGCGTCCTCGATCCGGGACTCGATCCGCTGGATCCGGTCGCGCAGCGCGGACGCCTTCTCGTACTGCTCGTCGGTGACCGCCTGCTCCTTCTCCCGGCGGACCTCCTCCAGTTCCCGTTCCAGCTCCCGGGTGTCCCCGTCCGGGGTACGGGTGCGCAGCCGGACCCGGGCGCCGGCCTGGTCGATCAGGTCGATGGCCTTGTCCGGCAGGAACCGGTCGGTGACGTACCGGTCGGCCAGTTCGGCGGCGGCGACCAGCGCCTCGTCGGTGAACCGCACCTGGTGGTGGGCCTCGTAGCGGTCGCGCAGCCCGCGCAGGATGGCGATCGTGTCGTCCACGGTGGGCTCCGGCACCAGCACCGGCTGGAAGCGGCGGGCCAGGGCCGCGTCCTTCTCGATGTACCGGCGGTACTCGTCCAGCGTGGTCGCCCCGATCACCCGCAGCTCGCCCCGGCTCAGCGCCGGTTTGAGCATGTTGCTCGCGTCCATCCCCCCGTCGCCACCCCCGCCACCCGCGCCGACCAGGGTGTGGATCTCGTCGAGGAAGACGATCAGCTCGTCGTTGTGTGCCCGGATCTCCTCGATGACCTTCTTCATCCGTTCCTCGAAGTCGCCCCGGTAGCGGGTGCCGGCCACCAAGCCGGACAGGTCGAGCTGGATGACCCGCTTGCCGAGCAGGGTGCGCGGCACGTCGCCGTCGGCGATCCGCTCGGCCAACCCCTCCACGATGGCGGTCTTGCCGACGCCGGCCTCACCGATCAGCACCGGGTTGTTCTTGGTCCGCCGGGAGAGGATCTCCACCGCCTGCTCGATCTCGTCGGATCGCCCGATGACCGGGTCGATCTGGTCGGACCGGGCCAGCTCGGTGAGATCCTGCCCGTACCGGTCGAGGGTGGGGGTGCCGCGGTCCGGCGGCGCCGTCACGTTGCCGCGTTCGGCGTTGGCCGTCTGCAGGGCCTGCGGCTGGATCCGGCTGGCGGCCAGCATCCGGCCGGCCGGCGACTCCGGGTTCAGCGGCAGGGCCATCAGGATGTGCTCCGGCCCGATGTACGAGGCGCCCATCGCCCGGGAGAGCTGGTGGGCGTCGAGCAGGGCGCGTTTCGCCGCCGGGGTCAGCGACAGGTTCGGCGGCACCTCGCCGCCCCGCGCGCCGTCCTGCTGACCGCCCAGCGCGGCGAGCAGCGAGTCCGGGTTGGCCCCGGCGCGGTGCAGCAGGTCGGTCAGCGGGTCGCGCTGCAGCGCGGCCCAGAGCAGGTGGTCGGTGTCCAGGTCCCGGCTGCGCCGCTGGGCGGCCCGACGGGCCGCGTCGGCGAGCAGTTCCCGGGCGTCGGCGGTCATCAGCCGGGTGATGTCCACCCGGTGCGGGGAGCGACGGCCTTCGCTGCCCCGGCCGAAGTAGCGGGCCAGGAACTCGTCCCAGGGGTCGGCGCCGAACTCGTCGGGTCCCTGCGTCATGGTCTCCCCCTCCGGGCACGCGGCGGTCGGCGTGGGCTACCCGGCGGTCGGCCCGACAAACGTACGGCCGTGGCAGGCTGGCCGGGTGGAGCGTGAACCCCTGCTGGTCGTGGACGCCGCCAACGTCGTGGGCTCCCGGCCGGACGGCTGGTGGCGGGACCGGGCCGGGGCGAACGCCCGGCTGCGCGACTCGCTGGCCCCCCTCGCCCGGTCCGGCTGGGCGGAGTTGTCCGCGCCGGTGGAGGTGGTGCTGGTGGTGGAGGGCGCGGCCCGCCGGACCGCACCGGTGGACGGGGTACGGGTGGTCCGGGCGGACTCCTCCGGCGACGACGCGATCGTCGAGCTGGTGGGTGCCGAGCCGGCCGGCCGGCGCCGCGTGGTGGTGGTCACCGCGGACCGCGAACTGCGCCGCCGGGTGACCGAGCTGGGCGCCGAGGTACGCGGCCCGACCTGGCTCCGGTCGGCGCCGAGTCGACCGGATTGACGGATGACGAAGTCGCGACATTGTTGACAGTCGGGACAGTAACCAAGCGTTCTACCTCGGATACTTTCCGTCGCCGGAGGCGGCGCGGAACCGGACAACCGGTCGCCAACACGCCGAGGGGGTCGTCGGGGACGGAAGTCCTCTAGCCTCTACTGTGGGAGCCCTCCCCGCCCCCAGGAGGTCGCACCGTGGCGAGCGTCGCCGAGTTGAAGTCGGCCATTGATGCCGCGTTGCAACAGATCGGCGAAGGCCAGGCCGCGGTGCAGGCCGCGAGCGAGAAGCTGGCCGAGGCGCAGCAGACCCTGGCCGGCGCGCTGGAGGGCAGCGGTCACGCCACCGTCGGCGCCGCCCAGGCCTCACTCTCGCAGGCCAACCAGGAACTGGAGGAATGTCTCGCCGCGACACTCGCCGCGGTCGAGCAGGCGCAGCAGTACGTGGCGACCCTCTGAGCCGCCATGTCCATCATCGAGGAGCTGGGGGCCCGGGTCCGGGCGGCCAACGAGGAACTGCCGGTGGACCTGCTGGGCGTGGCGCTGGACCGGTTCAAGGCGGCCTCCGACCGGCTGCGCTGGGTCCGCCAGGAGTCGGCCGACCCGATGGGCGTACCGGAGCTGTCCGCCGCCACCGAACACGCCGAGAGCGCCGGAGCGGCGCTGCGGGTGGCCCAGGAGCAGTTCGCCAGCTACCTGGCCGCGCTGGGTCTGAGCCGGGACGGTGCCCCGACCGCCCGGCCGGTCCGTCCCGGTGCCGGCGAGCGACGGATCGAACCCGCGGTGCAGCCCCCGCCGGTGGAGGCGGTGCAGCGGGCACCGGGCGGCGAGGCGCACCACTGGTGGCCGGCCCGGGTGGCCGAGTTGACCGGTCGCACCGACGAGCCGGACAACCGGTCGGAACCCCGCGTCACCGACACCGAGGAGTTGCTGCGCCGGGTGGCCGGCGGTGCCCGGACCGGCGACCCGGGCCGGTTGCACGCCGAGCTGCGCCGCGCGGACGCCGACGTCGGGCTCGGCCTGGCCGCCCTCGCCCCGCCCAGGCTGCGCGAGCTGGCCACCGAGCTGCTCGGTCACCCACCGAAGGCGCAGGACCTGCCCCGGCTGCGCCGCGAACTGGACGGCGGCGTGCGCGCCCTGCTGCCCGGCCTCCCCCCGGCCGTCCTGGAGACGGTGCTGACCCGGGTCTGCCGGATGCCACCCCGACGCGACGGCGAGCAGCCGCACCCGGCCGACTCGGCGGTCACCGCGGGTGTCCTCACCGGCCTGCTGGAGGGCCGGGTCGGGCACCCCGCGGACCGGCGCACCGCCGCGGAACGCCGGGCGGCCACCGAGCGGCAGGCCACCGCCGAGCGGCAGGCCACCGCCGAGCGGCAGGCCACCGCCGAGCGGCTGGCCGCGGCCGAGCGACAGACCGCCGCCGACCGCCGCGACGCCGCGCAGCGGCTGGCCGCCGTGGCACGGCCGAACCCCGTGCCACGGGTCGGGACGTCCGATGGCTGATGTCCGCTCCCAGCTGACCGAACGGGTCCGGGAGATGCTGTCGCACGCCCTGGGTTCGGCCCTGGACCGGCTGGCCACCGCCCGTACCGAGGCGGCCGGTGCCCGGGACCTGCTGGCCCGTACCAGGCAGGCCGCCGAGCGGGTGCCGCGCCGGTCGGCCGGGCTGCGCGACCAGCGGATCGCCGAACTCGACAAGCGGTACGCGGCCGAGATCGACACGCTGGCCCGCCGGGCCGTGGCCGAGGCGCACCGTGAATCGCCCGGCGCGGCCGGCGAACCGTGGCCGACCTGGACCCCCGCACCGGCCGGGCGGGGCGAACCCGTCGGCGCGCTGCGGCTCGGCGACGTCGAGCTGCCGGGCGTCGATCCGGTGCCCGCGCTGCTGCCGCTGCTGGACGCGGGCCATGTCGAGCTGTCCGGCGACGACCGGGCGGGCTGCGACGCGGTGGTCGCCACGCTGCTGCTGCGCGCCCTGGGCCGGGCCGCTCCGGGCGCGGTCCGGCTGGTCGGCTACGACCCGGACCAGCTCGGCGGCGGACTGGCCGGCTTCGCCCCGCTGGCCCCGGCCGGCCTGCTCACCTTCGTCGGGCCCGGCGGCCTGGCCCGACTGCTGGACGACCTGGTGGACCAGGTCCGCCGGATCAACGAGACCGTGCTGGCCGGCGAGTACGGCTCGCTGCGGGAACTGGCCGCGGCGACCGGCCGCCGGCCCGAGCCGTGGCGGGTGGCGGTGCTGCTCGGCGGGGACGAGTTGTCCCGGCACGAACGCGGACAGCTCGACCGGCTGGTCCGCACCGGCGCCGCCTGCGGCGTGCACCTGGTGGTACGCGGCATCGACCTGCCCGCCGAGCCGGGCGTGCACCGGATCGTGCTGACCCCGGACGGCGCCCGCATCGGCGACTACCCCGACCTGCCGGTACGCCTGGACCCGGCGCCGCCCGCGACGCTGGTCACCGAGACCTGCCGGCGGATCGCCGAGCGGGTGAACGAGGGCCCACCGCCGACCCCGTTCACCGACCTGCTGCCGCCGGACGACCGGATGTGGCTGGAGAACTCGGCGAACGGCCTGGTCGCCCCGATCGGCGACGGGCCGCAGGGCCGGCAGGTCCAGCTCACCCTCGGCGACTATCCGCCGCACGCGCTGATCGGCGGCCCGTCCGGCACCGGCAAGACCAACCTGATCTTCGCCTGGATCGGTTCGCTGGCCACCCGCTACTCCCCGGCCGAGCTGGAGTTCTACCTGCTCGACTTCAAGGAGGGGGTGTCCTTCGCCCGGTTCGCCCAGGGCCGGCGGGACCCGAGCTGGCTGCCGCACGTCCGGCTGGTCGGGATCAACGTCAACACCGACCGGGAGTTCGGCCTGGCGCTGCTGCGGTTCCTGGCCGAGGAGCTGCGCAACCGGGCCGACGCGGCGAAGCGGCACGAGGTGACCAAGCTGGCCGAGCTGCGGGCGGTGGACCCGGACGGGCACTGGCCCCGGATCGTCGCCGTGGTGGACGAGTTCCAGATGCTGCTGGCCGGCCGGGACGCGGTGGCCCGGGAGGCCGCCGACCTGCTGGAGGACCTGGCCCGTCGGGGCCGGTCGCAGGGCATCCACCTGGTGCTGGCGTCCCAGGACGTACGCGGCATCGAGGCGCTCTGGGGACGCCCGGCGCTGGTCGCCCAGTTCACCCTGCGCATCGCGCTGCCCAAGGCGCTGCGGATCCTGGCCGAGCGCAACGACGAGGCGCAGACGCTGCCCCGGCACCACGCCGTGGTCAACGCCGAGTCCGGGATGGCCGAGGGCAACCAGGTGGCCCGCATCCCGGCGGCCAGCGACTGGGAGACCTGGAGCGAACTGCAGCACCGGCTGTGGCGGATGCGTACCCCGGACGCCGCACCGGCCCGGCTGTTCGACGGTGACGCGGTGCCCCGGCTGGCCGACGCGCCGGACTTCCGGGCGTTGACGCCGCCGGCACCGGCACGGTCCGGCGACGCCGGGGCGGGTGCGCCACCGGGCGCCGCCGCGCCGCCGGCCGGTGGAGCCCGGGGGCCGGTGGCGCTGCTCGGGGAGATCATCGACGTGCAGGCCCGGTCGGCCGGGATGCGGCTGCCCCGGGCGCCGGGCCGCAACCTGGCCGTGCTCGGCACCCGGGTCGACGAGGCCTGCGCGGTCCTCGACGCGGCGGCCCGCTCGTTGGCCCGGCAGCACCGGCCGGGTACCGCCCGTTTCTCGCTCGCCTGTCTCGACCCGGACGCCGACCTACCCGCCCGGGCGCTCTACGACGCGCTGGGCGACGACGCCGCCTGGTACGACGAGGAGACGGTCGCCGAGTTGATGGCCGAGACGGCGGCCGGGCTGACCGCGGGCGGTCCGCCGGGTGAGCCGCACTACCTGCTGCTGTACGCCGTCGACGCGGCCACCGCCCGGTTGGAGGCCCGGGTCGGGCAGCGCACCGGGCTGGACCACCTGCGCCGGATCCTGCACGACGGGCCGGAGCGGCGTACCCACGTGCTGGCCTGGTGGCGCGGGGTGGCCCGGATGCGGTCGGACCTGGGCGGCCCGGCGTCGCGGACCGACCAGATCGGCGCCTGGGTGGCGCTGGACATCCAGGGCGCGGAACTCACCTCGGCGTTGTACCCGGGCACCGGCGGCCCGGACTGGTACCCCCGGCCGTGGCGGGGACTGTTCTTCGACCGGGCGGTGCACCGTACCGGCCAGGTGATCATTCCCTACGGACCGGGGCAGCCGTGACGGACTCGTACGCGACCCTGCTGCGCCGGCTCGCCGAGCTGACCGCCCGGGTCGACGCCCAGCGCGCCGAGGCGCACGCCTGGTACGAGGCCCAGTGCGCCGCGGCCGAACGGGCGGTGGACGCGGCCGGGCATGCGGTACGACGGGCCGACAAGGCGTTGGCCGCCGCCCAGGAGGAGTGGGAGGGCACCGAGTCCGAGGCGGCCCACCTGTGGGAGGCGCTGCGCGGCCGGATCGGGCTGTCCGGCCGGCGGATCGGCCCGGCCCCGGGACCGGTGCCCGGGTCGACCGCCGACCCGGCGACGCTGGTCGCCGGGGTCCGCGACCTGCTCGACCGGACCCGGCGGCCCCGCGACCTGCCCAGCTCGGCCAACCCGGCGCTGGTGCTGTTCGGGGTGCTCGGCGCGGCGGCGGCCTCGGCGCTCGGCTTCGCGGCCCGACTCACCGGGCACCGGTACGGCGGCGACCTGGCCGTGGGACTGCCGGTGCTCGGGCTGGTGGTGACGCTGCTCGGCCCGGTGGTGGGGGTGGCGCCGGCGAAGCTGCTCGCCGACCGCCGGCACGCCACCCTCGGCCCGCGTCCGATCATCGTGGTGGTGCTCGCCGGACTGGTCACCACGGGCGCTCTCTTCGCCGTCCTACGCTGACCCGGCGCACGCCCCGACCCGGCACCGGGCCCGGTACCCGCGCCGCATGGCGGCGGCCGGACGGGGGCGGCCGGACGGCGGGCCGCCGGCGCGGTCGAACGGCTAGCGCGGCCAGGCGGCGAAGCGTTGCCGCACCCGCGCCACGTCGGCCCGGGTGAGCCGGTACGGCGCGAACGCCTCGTCGGGCAACCGGTCCAGCCGACGGCCCACCGCGGGGACGTCCTCGTCCTCGAGCCCGGGGTCCACCCGGCGGGCCATGGCCAGCAGTTGGGCCGGGGGGTACCGGTCCAGCACGGCGGCCACGTCCACGTAGTCGCGCTCCCGGGCCCGTCCGACGAGCGCGGAGACCTTCCAGGCGAGCAGGTCGGACAGGTCCATCACCGGCCCCACGTCGGACATCACCGGAGCGTGCAGCCGCGCCTGGCAGGACAGGCTGAGCCGGACCGCCCGCCCGTCCCGTTGAACCTCCCACTCGATCATGTGCTCGTCGAGACCGTCGATCATCGGTGGCAGCCCGCCGCCGTCGATCACCCGCGCCACCCGGTAGCCCGCCTCGCCCAGCGCCGTCTCGACCGCCTCGGCGGCCGGGGCGACGCCGCCCTCGCGGTCGGTGAACGCGTCGACGTCCTCGGTGGGCCGGTCCACCACCCCGTGCAGGACCAGCGCCAGGCCGCCGCCGAGGGCGAAGCCGTGCCGCCGGGCCACCACCAGGGCTACCCGGGCGACCTCGGTCAGCAGCGGATCGGCACGGGACATCAGGCCGCGGCCGCGACCGGGCGCAGCACCGGGTGCCGGTCCTCCCAGGCGCGGCGTACGCCCCGCGGGAGGTAGAGGTCGTCCCAGATCCGGACCAGCGTCCGGCCGTCGAGCCAGGTCCGGAGTTCGTCCGCCTGGACCGCCTCGGTCAGGACGATCTCGTACAGGCCGTCGAGCGCCCACCGCTGGTCGAGGTCGACCCGGCGGTCGGGACGCCAGAGCAGCCGGTGCGGCAGCTCCACGACGCCGCCGGTCGGCCCGCGCAGCTCGGTGAGGTCGTCCACGACCACGGCGCAGCGGCCCGGCCGGGTCTGGTACCGGCGGGCGGCCCGGCTCGAAACGGCGCTCACGCAGAAGAGCGTAACGCCTCGACCGGTCAGGCCGGGACCGCGACGGCCTCGCGCAGCAGTCGGCGAGCCAGCACGATCCGGTCGTGGTCGTCGTCCAGGCCGGGCAGGTCGCCGACCCGCACCGGGGCGCCGGCCAGCACCGCGCGCAGCGCCGGTCCGCACCAGTCCGGGAACCCGACCGTACGGTCGAAGACCCGCAACAGCACCCGACCCGGTTCGGCCGGCGCGGCGGTGAGCTGCCAGCGGGTCCCACCCCGCAGCGCGATCCGGCTGTCCGCGTCGAGGGCGGCGATCGCGGCGGCCTGGGCCATCGGCCGGATCGGCGCCGGTCGGGCAGCCGGCCAGGCCCGCTCCCGCAACCGGGCGGCCACCGCGGCCGGATCGGCACCGACCAGCCAGTCACGCAGCGCCTCGACCGTCTCGGTCAGTTCCGGTTCCACCTGGTCCGGGTCGACCACGTCGATCCCGTACGGCAGCGGGGCGCGCAACCGCCGGTCCTCGGCGGCCAGCCCGAGCAGCGCCTCGACCAGGGCGTACCGGGTCAGCGCCCGGATGCCCACGGTCAGGTGCAGCGAACTGTCGTCCTGCGCCTGGGCGCTGTGCAGCCAGCCGCGCGGCAGGTAGAGCGCGTCGCCGGGGGCCAGCACCACGTCCAGCGCCGGCGCGCCCTCGGCCACGGCGGCGACCTCGTCGGCCCAGCCGCCCCACGGCTGCCGCTCCAGCGGGTCGGGCAGCACCGGTTCGTGGATCCGCCAGTGCTTGCGGCCGTCGACCTGGAGTACGAACACGTCGTGCGTGTCGTAGTGGGTGGCGAACCCCTGGCTGCCGGCCGGCGTGAGGTAGGCGTTCACCTGCAACGGCTGCCGCAGGGCGGTGGACAGGTCGCGGGTGAAGTCGACCAGGGGCGGCCAGATCCGGTGCAGTCCCTGCAGCACCAGCGTGGCGCCGCCGGCGTACAGGTCGAGGACCTTCTCGTCGAGGACCTGGTCGGTGATCTCGGCCCCGGCCCCGCCGGGCCCGGTGAACCGCGCCGCCGGCAGCAGCTCGCCGTCCTTGGCGATCCGCAGGAACGGGGTACGCAGCCCGCGTCGGCTGAGCAGTTCGTCGGCGTCGGCCGGGCTGAGCAGGTCGGTAAAGCCGGACCGGTTGGGCAGTTCGGCGGCCCGGGACAGCAGCGGCGCGCGTCCCCAGTGCGCGGCGGCGAACTTGTCGGGCTCGACCGCCACGCACCGGGCCAGCACACCCGGTGCGGCCGCGGCGGCGGACGCCGGACGGTCGGAGCCGCCCGGCGTCACGTCGTCCATCAGGGGATCCCTACCGGTCAACGCGCGGAGCCGTCGGCGCCGCCGTCCTGCTTACCAGGAGTAGCCCCGCCGTCGGCCGGGCCCTCGGCACCGCCGTCGGCGCCACCGTCCTGCTTACCAGGGGTCGCCCCGCCGTCCGCCGGACCCTCGGCGCCACCGTCGGCACCCCCGTCCCGCCCGGTCGGGTTCGCCCCGCCGTCGGCCGGTCCCTCGCCGCCACCGCCGCCAGTGGTCCGGATGTCGTCATCGTCGAGCCTCATGGAGCCCCCTTCAGCTGCTCAGCGCCCCGGCGTACCGCACGGTGCGTCGTGTCTCCGGCTGTACCCCGCGGCCGATCCCGTCTAACCAGGCAACGCCGACAGAACGGTCGGGTCACGGCGAACGGCACCAGCCGCCCCGGTCGGGCGGTCGGGGGGCGCGGCTCGGCCGGGCCGGCCGGGAGCGCTCCCGGCCTGGTCACGCACCGATCGGCTCAGCCGATCAACCGCTCGGCAATCACCCACCGGCCGGTGGGTGTCGACTCGACCGCTGCGGGTACGTCCCCCGCCTACGAGTACGCCCGCCGCAGCGAGCCCGTTCCGGCGCCCGCACGGCCGAAAACGAGGTGCGCCGATGCCCCTGCTTTCCGCCCTGGACGCCCGACACACCGTGGCGCCCCCGGGTTACAGCCGTTGGTTGATCCCACCCGCCGCGCTGGCGGTGCACCTGTGCATCGGGCAGGTCTACGCCACCAGCGTCTACAAGAACAGCCTGATCGCCCACTTCGGGGCCAGCCAGACCGCCATCGGCGTCATCTTCAGCATCGCCATCGTGATGCTGGGCCTGTCGGCGGCGTTCGGCGGCACCTGGGTGGAGGCCAACGGCCCGCGCAAGGCGATGTTCGTCTCCGCCTGCTTCTGGGCGGCCGGTTTCCTGGTCGGCGCGCTCGGCATCGCCACCAAGCAGCTCTGGCTGCTCTACCTCGGCTACGGCGTGCTGGGCGGGATCGGGCTCGGCATCGGCTACATCTCGCCGGTGTCCACCCTGATCAAATGGTTCCCGGACCGGCCAGGGCTGGCCACCGGGCTGGCCATCATGGGCTTCGGCGGTGGCGCGTTGGTGGCCAGTCCGCTGTCGCGGCAACTGCTGTCGTTCTACGACCCGGGCTACAGCGCCGGAAACGCCGGTTCGGTCGCCTCCGGCAGCGCGCTGGTCTGGCTGTTCGTCACCCTGGGGATCGGCTACTTCGTGGTGATGATGCTCGGCGTGGTCAACATCCGGGTACCGGCGACCGGCTGGCGGCCGGCCGGCTTCGACCCCGCCGCGGTTGCCGCGAAGCCGATGGTGACCACGGCCAGCGTCTCCGCCGCGAACGCGATCCGGACCCGGGCGTTCTGGCTGCTGTGGGTCGTGCTGTTCTGCAACGTGACCGCCGGCATCGGGATCCTGGAACAGGCCAGCCCGATGATCCAGGACTTCTTCCGGGACAACGGGGTGTCGTCGGTGAGCACCGCCGCCGCGGGCGGGTTCGTCGGCCTGCTGTCGCTGTTCAACATGGCCGGCCGGTTCGCCTGGTCGTCCACCTCGGACGTGATCGGCCGCAAGCCGATCTACCTGGTCTACCTGGGCGTGGGGATCGTGCTCTACGCCCTGCTGGCCGTCGCCGGGCACACCGCGGTCGCGCTGTTCGTGCTGCTGGCCTGCGGCATCCTGTCCTTCTACGGCGGCGGTTTCGCCACCGTCCCGGCCTACCTGCGGGACCTGTTCGGCACCTTCCAGGTCGGCGCGATCCACGGCCGGCTGCTCACCGCCTGGTCCGCGGCCGGCGTCGCCGGACCGCTGATCGTCAACGGCTTCCTGGACGCCCAGGGCAAGCCCGGCACGCTCACCGCGGCGGCCTACCGACCGGCCCTGTTCACCATGATCGGCGTACTGGCCGTGGGCTTCGTGGCGAACCTGCTGATCCGGCCGGTCCCGGACCGCTTCCACGAACCCCGCGACTCCGCCCGCACGGAGACCACCGGTACGACCGAACGGAGTGATCTGCAATGACCGACCCGACCCCGTACACGAACCCTTATTCGGGCCCGACCCGCACCGGCCAGACGGGCCGGCTGTGGGGCTCCTGGCTGCTGGTGGCGGTCCTGCTCGGCTACGGCGTGGTGCAGACGCTGATCACGGCGGCCAATCTGTTCACCCGCTGACCTCACAGCTCGCCGGCAGCGGTTCCTCAACGACAACGCCCTGTTCCGGACGTGTCCGGAACAGGGCGTGCCACGGGCCGACTGCTACCGCTCCGCTACACCGTCGACGAACGCCTTCCACGCGGACGGCGCGAAGGCAAGCACCGGCCCGGTGCCCTGGTCCTTCGTGTCGCGGACGTAGACCGCCGCTGCGAGGTTGTCGGCCACCTCCACACACGCACCACCGTTGTTGCCGCTACGCGTGCTCTTGCGCCAGTTGGCGCGGGTCAGGTTCATGATGCGGCTTCCTTGATCATGTCGATGGATGTCCGGCTGGGGAGCGCCCGACTCCTCACCCGTTCCCACGGCGGCCAGCGGCAACGCCGTCAACGAAGGCCCTCCATGCGGACGGCGCGAAGATTAGGCCCGGACCTTGACGGTCCTTGGTGTCCCGCACGCCGATCACGTCAGGCAGATTGTCCGCGACCTCGACGCAGTCGCCCCCGTTGCCGCTACTCTTGCTGCTCTTGTGCCAGACGGCGCCGGTCAGTTCCATGCTTCCGCCAACTCCCTGATCAGCTCGATGGATTGCCGGTGAGGTAATGCCTCACCTCGGCAAGACTCCCACGCGTGGAGAACGTCTGTCACTCTGTCCGAGTCGTCAACGACCTCACCGGCGAGCGGAGTGTCGAGGTAGGCCATCACCCGCGATCCAGGAAGGTCCGCCAGCACGAACGCTCCGTTCAGCCCCGCGTATGCCCCGGCGGCGGTCGGCACGACATGGATGCGGACGTTCGGTAGCGCCGCTGCCGTGTTGACGAGGTAGTTCAGTTGTGCCCGCATGACGGCGGCCCCGCCGACTGGCCGCCGTAATGCGAACTCATCCACGACTGCCGTCAGGGACGGTGGTTCTTCCCGGGCGAGGATCGCCCGGCGGGCCATCCGGCCGTTGACGTGGTTCGGCACATCGCTACGCCGCACCAAGCCGGCTTCGGTGAGGACGACGCGTGCGTATTCAGGGGTTTGCAGCAGACCGGGAATGACGAGTGGTTGAAAAGACCGCAGCGCCAGAGCTTCGGCTTCAATCTCCCGCCACGGTCGGAACCATGTCGCATCACGTCGCCGGTCAGGCCACAACTGAGCCGGGTCCTCGGACAAGATCGTCGCCACCGCAGCCCGGTTCCGCGGGTGTGGAACTCGTCCCCGCGATAGCCAACGGGAGACCGTTTTCGGGTCGACGCCGATCTTTCCGGCCAGGCTCTCGCACGTTTCGCCTGTTCGAGACATCGCCGTACGCAGAACTTCGTTCACCTTCACCGCTCTCCTGAATGGACGCTGCGGACGTCCCAAAAGGTACCCACTCGACGTAGAGATGTCACCTCCCTGTAGGCAGGGTGTAACCGAGCGACACCGCACGACGCCCCATCAGCCCTCGTCAGGAGGTCAGCTTGTGTCTCACCGTTATCGCTGCGCGCCACGATCGACGGCGCCCCGCACACCACAAGAACCCGCACCGTCGGCGGACCGGTCCAGTGACCGGCCGGCCCGGGCAGCGTCGGAGACGGTCAAATTCACGGCCGGGGAACGCGCGGAGATCTGGCGACTGAACGGGCGGCGGCCATGACCACGCCCAGACCGTCACAGAGCCGCGTCCCGCGGCATCCGCCCCTGCGCCCGTCGTGGCGGTGTCGGACGTGCGGCCACCTGTGGCCGTGCGAGTCCGCGAAGGCTGACGTCATCGACGAACTGAACGGGGACATGGTCGCGGTCGCCGTGTTCATGGCGGCCTCGATGTCCGAGGCGATGCATGACCTGATGAGGCTGACGCCGGACGACATGCCGACCCCGGCCGAGGTGTGGGACCGCTTCCTCCAGTGGCTCGACGTCGCCAGGCGCCTGGAGGTCGGTGGATGACCGCCACCGCCAGCCCCGCACGCGTCTGCCGCCCGTGCCCCGTCCCCGCCCGCCGGAGAGGAGGCCAAGAGCATCAGTTGTAAACCTGCCGGCGGGGCGGCGTGTCGTACCGGAAAAGCACTGATGCTCATGACTCGCCGTCCCGCCCGCCGGCATCGGGACGACGCGGTCGCCGTTTGCGGCGGCGCCGTCGTGCCCGATTGCCTACCTGCAGCTCGGGGCGTGGTCCCGATTTCGGCGCTACATCGTAGATGTAGTAGCTACTACGTCTTTGATGTGGCGCCGAAATCGGAACCGGCTCACCCGTCACGGAGAACATGCCCTGGCGGGACCTCACCGTGACCGAGCCGGGCGTACCCCAGACGGTGGCCCGGACGCCGTCCCAGGCCTGTGGTACGGCGAAGAGCGCCCACCCCAGCGTGACCGCGAGCGCGAAGGTGACCAGTCCGCCGACGATGAGGCGGATGAGCCAGTGGGCTTCGCGGACGGCCGCCGGCAGGTGCCACAGCTTCGATCGGCGCGCCGGTCGTCCGGATACGCGCCGCATACCTGGAAAGGTTAGCCAGGCCGGGTCCGTCGACGGAAGCGGCGGCCTGCCGCCGTGCACGTTGCGCACAGCGGAGGAAACCCCGACACTTAATCGACAGAATTCGATTAAGTGTCGAACGCATCCCGGAGGACCTCGATGGCACCCGCTCGGTACCGATCCCGCATTGTGCTCGCCGGCGCTGTCGGTCTCGCCACGGCCGCCGCGGCCGGCCTGCTGACCACGACCGCAGCCCAGGCCGCACCGGGCTGCGGCGTCGACTACACGGTGTCCAGCTCGTGGCCCGGCGGCTTCACCGCGGCGGTCGCCGTCACCAACCTCGGTGATCCCCTCACCGGCTGGAAGCTGACCTGGTCCTTCACCGCCGGGCAGACCGTCACCCAACTGTGGAACGGCTCGGTCGCCCAGTCCGGGTCCCAGGTCACCGTCACCAACGCGGCCTACAACGGCACCGTCGCCACCGGTGGCACCGTCTCGTTCGGCTTCAACGGTACGTGGACCGGCAGCAACCCGAAGCCCGCCAGTTTCACCCTCAACGGCGTCCTGTGCACGGGTTCGGTCGGCGGGTCCCCGACGCCGACACCAGGCGACCCGACGCCAACGCCGACAGCGACACCGACGTCGTCGCCGACACCGAACGACCCCACCCCGTCGCCCGGCGGGCCCACGCCGCCGCCGGTCAGCTCCGTCGGTGGCTCCGGACCCTACCCGGCGGGGTACGAGACGGTGAGCAACCTGGACAATCACACCCTCTACCGGCCGGCCAGCTTCCCGTCCCGGCCACTGCCCGTCTTCCTCTGGGGTAACGGTGGTTGTGCGGCGAACGGGACCACCGCGCTGCCGTTCCTGCGCGAGATCGCGTCACACGGGTTCCTGGCCATCTCCAACGGCCGCCCGAACGGCTCCGGTACGGAGACCGCGGCGATGCTGACGCAGTCGATGAACTGGGTCGTGGCGGAGAACAGCCGACCGGGCAGCTGGTACTACGGACGGATCGACACCACGAAGATCGCCGTGGCCGGTTGGTCCTGCGGGGGCCTTGAGGCGTACGAGGTGTCCAACGACGCCCGGGTCAGCACGACCATGATCTTCAGCAGCGGGCTGTTGGACGACAACAACGACTACCAGTTGCGGCGACTGACGAAACCGATCGCGTACTTCGTCGGCGGACCCGGCGACATCGCCTACCCGAACGCCATGGACGACTGGGGCAAGCTGCCGAGCGGCCTGCCGGCCTTCATGGGCAACCTGCCCGTCGGGCACGGCGGGACGTACGGCCAGACCAACGGCGGGGAGTTCGGCCGGGTCGCGGTGCTCTATCTCAAATGGCGTCTGCTGGGTGACCGGACCGCCGGTCAGACCTTCGTGGGCGGCAACTGCGGCCTCTGTGCCAACACCCAATGGACCGTCCAGCAGAAGAACCTCACCCTCTGAGTGCCGCGTCCGCTGTCCCGGTCCCGACTGAGCAGTCAAACGATCACGCTCGATATCGGTATCCTCGCTCGATATGGGGAGCATCGGGGTCGCGGCGCCGCCGAACCCCGACCGCCCTCCGCCGCCGCCGCGCCCGCCCGCGCTCTGGCGCAGCCGGGACTTCAGCGTGTTCTGGCTGGTCCAGACGCTGTCGGTGGCCGGTGACTCGTTCTCGTACGTGGCCATCCCGCTGCTGGTCCTGCACGCCACCGGCTCGGTGGCGCACATGGGGCTGCTCACCGCGTTGGGCGGCGCGGCCTCGGTGGTCACCGGGATCTTCGCCGGGGTGCTCGTCGACCGGGTCAACCGGCGGGCCCTGCTGGTCGGCTGCGACGTCGCCCGCGCCGTGGTCTACGCGCTGATCCCGATCGCCTGGCTGTTCGCGCCGCAGGTCTGGCTGATCTACCCGGTGGTGGCGATCGGTGGCGTGCTCGGCATGGTCTTCAAGGTCAGCTACGTCACGGCGGTGCCCCGGCTGGTCGCCCCGGAACGGATCACCGAGGCGAACGGGCTGCTCTCCGCCACGTACGCGGCGGCCGGGGTCGGCGGGCCGATGCTGGCCGGCGTGGTGTCCGGGCTGTTCGGCGCGACGGCGGCGATCGGGATCGACGCGGCGACCTTCGCCGCCTCCGCCGTGGGGCTGTGCTTCGTCCGGCTGCGTCCCTGCCCACCCGCGGCCCCGGCCGCTGCCGGTGGCCGGGAGACCCCGGGGACGTCCTGGCGGGACTTCCTGGCCGGCGCGCAGTTCCTCTGGCGGCACCCGGCGCTGCGGTCACTCACCCTGCTGCTGTCGCTGCTGATCTTCATGATCCTCGGGCTGACCGACGTCTTCATCTACTACCTCAAGCACGACCTGGGCCGCACCGACGGCACCGTCGGCACCGTGCTGGCGGTGGCGGCGGTCGGCACCGTGGTCGCGGCCCTGCTGGTCGCGCCGGCCCGCCGGACCCTCGGCTTCGGTACGTGCTGGATCGGGGCGAACGCGCTCGGCGGGCTCGCGGTCGTCGGGGTCGGCGTCTCCACCGACGTGGTGGCGGTGGCGCTGCTGGTCGCGACGTTCACCTTCGCCGTGGCAGTCGGCGGCATCTGTTCGATGTCGCTGCGTCAGGAGATCACCCCGGACCACCTGCTCGGCCGGGTCACCTCCGCGTTCTGGACCATCCACTCCGCCCTCGGCCCGCTCGGTGCCGCGCTGCTCACCGCCGCGGTGGCCCGGGTGGGCAGCCCCACGGTGCTCGTGGTCGCCGGCGTGTCGTGCCTGACCATCGCCCTGTCCGGCCTGCTCACCCCGATCCGGCAACGCCGGCCCGAACACGTGCCGCTCAGCCCGGCCGAGGCAGCCGCCGGAGCCGGCTGAGGGCCGCGCCCGGCCCTGGCCGCGTTACGGGCGGGCGGCGCTGGCCGGTTGGGTCCGCCGGCTGGCCGCGGCGTACGGGACGGCCGGCACGGCGTACGTCTTCTTCAACAACGACCCCGGCGGCGCTGCGGTGGTCGACGCCACCGCCTTCGCCGCCCTCGCCCGGCGCGCCGACCTGCCGGTCAGCCGCGTCCCCGACTGACCGGCGTCCGGCGGTACGTCACGTCACGACAGCACCGGGGCGAGTTCCTTGGGCATGTTGGACCGCACGTCCTCCCACTCCCCGTCCGGTACGTGCCGGCGCAACGCGTCCAGCACGGTACGGACGAGTTGCTCGGTGCCGCCCTCGATCTCGTACGGGAAGCCCTGCCGCACCTCGTAGAGGAAGTCGTCCCGGCGCAACTTGACCGGCACCTCGTCCGGGTTCCACCCGTCGTAGTAGACGCCCCGCACGAGGATCGGCAGGTTCGCGGCGAACTGCGCCGCCTCCTGCACCGGCAGCCGGTCGCGCAGCAGGTGCAGCACCGTCCGCAACGCCGCGTACGACTGGTCGCGTCGCTCCTTGGGCCACCCGTAGGCCTCTTCGATGTCCTTCAGGATGCGGTTCGTCTTGTCCAACGACGCCTCGTAGGCGGCGTACAGGTTGCTGCCCATGTTCTCCCCCCGTCCGGTTGTCGGTGCATACGGTCCATAGATGGCCTCCCACTTCGAGGTTCCGCCCGTGCCGGGTGAGGGTGCCTCACCCTCGTCTGATGAAACGTCGGTGAGCTGCCAGGCCGCGGTGATCAGGCCGATGTGTGAGAACGCCTGCGGGAAGTTGCCCAGTTGCTCCCCGGTGGCCAGGTCGACCTGCTCGGCCAGCAGCCCGAGGTCGTTGGCGCGGCCGGCGACACTCTCCAGCATCGCCGCGGCGCGGTCATGTTCACCGCACAGCGCCAGGCAGCGCACCATCCAGTAGGAGCACAGGAAGAAGCCGGCCGGGTCGCCGTCCCAGCGCCGGATCAGGCCGTTGTGGGACAACCGCCGGCAGACCAGCTCGATGGTGGCCCGCATCCGCTCGTCGGTGGCCGGCAGGAACCCCACGCACGGCATGACCAGCACCGAGGCGTCCAGGTTCGGCGAGCCGAAGGCCCCGGTGTACGCGCCGACCTCGGCGTTCCAGCCCTCCCGCAGCACGGTGGCGCGGATCTCGTCCCGGGTCACCGCCCACCGCTCGATGTCCGCCGGCCGGCCGATGGTACGACCGAACCGCACCGCCCGGTCCAGCGCCACCCAGCAGAACACCTTCGACGACAGGTAGTGCCGCTGCCGGTCCCGGGCCTCCCACATCCCGGCGTCCGGTTCCCGCCACCCGGCCGCCGCCCGGTCGGCCAAATCGCGCAGCAACACGCGAATCTGCTCGGGCAGCGGGTCGAGCCGGTGGCGCAGCAGCCAGGCCGCGTCGATGACCTCCCCGGGTACGTCCGCCTGGTTCTGCCGCCACGCGTCGTTGCCGACGCACACCGGGGCGCTGTCGGCGTACCCGCGCAGGGTGTCGATCGGGTGTTCGGTCAGGTCGCGTTCGCCCTCCACCCCTGCCATGATCGGCACCGGCGCGTCAGCCACGCTGCCGACGGTCCGGGCCACCCAGGCGAACAACCGGTCCGTCTCGTCCGGACAGGCGGCCACCCAGAGGGCGCGCAGGGTCAGGGTGAAGTCGCGCAGCCAGGCGTACCGGTAGTCGTAGTTGCGGTCCCCGCCGAGGCACTCGGGCAGCGAGGTGGTGGCCGCGGCGACCACCGCGCCGCTGGGCTGGTAGGTCAGCCCCTGCACCACCAGCGCGCTGTGCCGGACCAGGTCCGGGTACCGGCCCCGGTAGTCGTGCTCCGCGGCCCAGGACCGCCAGCCCGCCGCGGTGTCGGCGAGCGCCTCCGGTACGTCGCGGCGGGCCGGCCGATCCGGCCCGTAGGTCGGGGTGTAGCTCAGGTCGAACGTCTCCCGCCGGCCGGTGCGGACGGTGAACCGGGCGGTGGCACTGCCGCCGACGCAGCACATCGGGACGCTGGCGGTCAGGGTCAACGTGGTCGGGCCGACGCTGGCGACTATCCGCCCGTCCCGCTCGACCAGCTGCCCGACGACCCGGGCGTACTCGAACCGGGGCCGGTACTCCATGACCAGCTCGACCTCGCCGGCCAGTCCCTCGACCAACCGCACCAACGTCCGGGGCGACCGCCGGCCGATCTGGTGGCCGCGGACGCCGGGCTCCAGCGCCAGCGCGTCGGTGACCGCCACCGAGCCGTCGGCGGTGTGGAAGACCGTCCGCAGGACCAGGGTGTCCGGCAGGTAACCGCGTTCGGTGCGGAACCGGCCGGTGGGGCGGACCGACCAGTGCCCGCCGTCGGGGTCGAGTAGCCGGGCGAAAACCGACGGCCCGTCGAACCGGCTCGGGCACCACCAGTCGACCGAGCCGTCCCGGTCGACCAGGGCGGCGCTCCGGCCGTCGGCCAGGAAGCCGTGGTCGCTGATCCGCCCACCGCTCACCCGGCGCGGTTACCCGAAGCCGTCCGGGCTAACCCGCCTCACCCGTCCAGCAGACCGGCCGGCGTGGTCGCGTTGGGTTGGGATCGGTCCAGGAGGCCGTACCGACCTTGATCTCGCCCATCTCTCCAGTGAACCGTGCGTCGGTTCAGGCCACGCGGCGTTCCCGGTGCTGCTTGCAGGACACGCAGCTGGTGGCCGCCGGGAAGATCTCCAGCCGCTCCACCGGGATCGGACCCGAGCAACCCTCGCACTGACCGTAGGAGCCGTCGCCGAGGCGGGCCAGGGCGTGCTCGTACTGGGCCCGCCGTTCGAGGATGGTACGCAGCAACGACTGGGCGGTGTCCCGCTCGGCGGTCTTGGTGCCGCTGTCGGCCTGGTCGTCACCGGCCGTGTCACTCACCTCGACCAGGCGCAGCACCTGGCTCTGGGCCATCGCCTCGTCGTACTCGCGGGTCAGCTCGTCGTAGCGGGCCCGCAGCGCGACCTGGATCTGGTCGGTCTCCACCTGGGAGCGGACCATGGTGGCCGTGTCGTTGACAGACATCCGTGCCGCCTTTCGATGACGTGCGGACCGGAGACCGGATCCTGGTGGTGGTCCGGCTACGGTCCGCGGGTGAGCCGTGCGGATACCCGCGCCCCGGACCGGTCAAACCGCCGAATCGGAAGATCATGCGGTCGGATCGCGCTCCACCACCGCGGGGTGGCGCGGGTCGTCCAGACGGACCACCACATCGGCAAACGTCGACGGGGCGACCTCGTCGGCGTAGCGCCGGAACGCCGGCAGGGTCCAGGCCTCGGTCGCGGGTGTCCGCCGGGCCAGCGCGGCCGGTGACATCTCCAGGTGGACGGTCAGGTCGAACGGCAGCAGACCACCGAGCAGCAACGGCCCGCTGACCAGCAGGACCGCACCGGCGGGCAGCGGGACGTAGGCCGCCCGGCTGGCCCGGTCGGTCTCGGCGTTCCAGAGCGACGGCAGCACCTGCCCGGTGCCGGCCGGGCCGGCCGGGTCGAGCACCTCGCGCCGCAGGCCGGCCTCGTCCAGCCAGCCGCTGTAGTACGCGTCGGGGTTGGTGCGGCCGAACTCGTAGCGCAGCGACGCGGGACGGAGGAAGTCGACGGTCCGGATCCGCAGCGCGGCCCGACCGCGTACCCGGAGCGGGTCGACCAGGGCGTCGGCGAGCCGGTCCGGGTCAGCGGCCGGCGGGCCGTCCAGGGCCACCCGCGACCGGTCGGTGGGTGGCCCGTCGGCGATCAGGTCGGCCAACTCGTCGACCAGCTTCGCCGGGGCGATGGGGCGGATCTTCACCGCACCATCGTGCCTCGGGTGGGGTCAGCCGGTGCGGTCGACGGAGACCCGGGCGTCGTCGGCCAGCCGGTAGCCCACCCCGTAGACCGTCGTCACCAGCGGTACGTCGGCGCCGACCTTGCCGCGCAGCCGGCGGATGTGCACGTCCACCGTGCGCACGCCGGCGTGTTCGTAGCCCCAGACCGCGGCCAGCAGTTGCAGCCGGGTGAACACCCGCCGAGGGTGCGCGACCAGGTGCATGAGCAGGTCGAACTCCAGCCGGGTCAGCGGCAGCGGCTCGGCGTCCAGCAGCACCGACCGGGAGGCGGCGAGGATGTGCAGCGACGGGGCGGTCGTGGCGGGGGCGGCGGCGGGTTGCTGGCGCAGCGCCGGCGGGTCGAACCGGCGATCGGCACCGATCGGCGTGACGCTCACGTTGGCGTCGCCGCGCTCGACGAGTTCCCGGGCCGCGTCGAGCAACCGCCGGGCCGGCGCGGTCAGCGCCTCCTCCCCCTGCAACGGGATGGACAGTGTCAGGGTCAGCGCGGGAACGGCGGTGGTGGCTGGCCGACGCTGGACGCCGGGCGGGCGACCAGGTCCCGCGAGCTGGGACGCACGCCATCCGGTACGCGACGAAGCAGGGCTGACCGACATGGTCCTCCTAGGCTGGTCCGGGTTTCTCCCCACGGCCCGGGGCGCCGCAGCCTCGATGCTTCCCGGCGCCCGGACGAGGGTCAAGGGCCGCGGCGTTGCATGAATGTGACAATTGACGAACAGACCGGAGCGGATCACTCGCTCTCGGTACCAGAATGGATGGTATATGAGGGCACCCGGACGGCTGAACGCCCGGGTGCCATCCGATCATCGGCGATGGCCGATCAGAACCGGACCGACGTCCGACCGACCGGTCTCACCAGCATCGATGGTGCCGCGCCGGGCGGGACGGGGATGCCGAACGGCCGGGCGTAGACGTCGGTCGGGCCGAACGCCGGCAGGCCGGCCATCCGCCACGCGGCGAACCCGCCGATCACGTCGGTGGCCCGGTGCAGGCCGACATCCTGCAGGGCGGCGGCGGCCAGCGACGAGGTGTATCCCTCCTGACAGAGCACGACGACGGGCAGGTCGTACCGGTCGGCGATCGGCAGCCGGGCGGCGCAGCGCGGGTCGAACCGCCACTCCAGCACGTTGCGTTCGACGACGAGCGCGCCCGGGACGGTGCCCGTCGCGGCGCGCTGCGCGGCGGGCCGGATGTCCACCAGGACGGCGCCGGCGCGGTGCGCCAGGTGGGCCGTCTCGGCATCGACCCGGCGCAGTCGGGCCCGGGCGGCGGCCAGGATGTCGTCGATCCCGCGGGCACCGGCGGGCGCGGCGTCCTCGGCGGGACCGGCGGGCGTCCAGGGCAGCGGCAGTACGGAGGTCGGGTACGGACGGGCGCTCACCAGGCCACCCCCGCCTCGGCCACCTCGACCATCCGCAACCGTCCGTCGTGGAGGTCGTAGCGGTTCATCCGGCGCAGCGCGGGACGGTAGACGTGCACGCTCACGGCCGGCCGGTCGCCCCGGTTGCTCACCCGGTGCACGTGTCGCGGGCCGAAGGACCGCCCGGTGCCGGTGACGAGCGTGCGCGGCCGCAACGTCCCGGCGGCCACCGTCTCCTCGGTGAGTTCGCCGGAGACGACGGTGAACGCCCCGGCGCAACCGCCGTGGTCGTGCAGGTCGGTGTGCTGGCCGGGCAACCAGGTCAGTACCCACACCTCGTGGTCGGGCGTGCCGCCGAGGCGCGCGTACCACCGCTGCGCCGGGTCGTACCGGACCGGGAACGGCCAGGCCTCCGGGTCGGCGGCATACTGGCGGGCCACGGCCAGCAGGCCACGCTCCGCCCGGGTGAGAGAGATCATCATTTACCCTTCGCAGGTCGGACCACGGCGTCAGGGACAGATTAGTCTTCAAACCCTATCGGATTAATAGGGTTTCCCGGATGACGGGACAGCGGATCCGACCCGCCGAGTCGGCCCGGGCGGTGGACACGGCCTCGGGCCCGCCGCGGCCCGACCCCGCGACGCGGGACCGGGCCGGGTGGGCCGTCCGGGACCCAGTGAGGTTTGCCCGTCGGGAGTACGGGTAGCCGCCGGCCATGACGACGTCGAACGCGCCCGACGCCCTGCTGCTGGGCGGTCCCCGGGACGGCACGTTGTTCACCGCGGACGACGCCGCCGTCGTGCAGTTGGAGATCGACGGGCTGATCCAGCGCTATCTGCGAACCACCAGCCGGCAGGACCACCGCGGCCAGCCGGTGCTGGTCTACGTCTACGACGGTGCGACCCCGCCGGACGGCGGGCTGCCGGGCATCGGCCTGGCCGACGGCGGACCACCCGCCGCGGGCGCCTGGTAGCCGGGACCGGTATACAGGGCGGATGACGCACGATTCGGCGGCGACCCGGATGCGGGCCGCCGGGAGCGCCCTGTTGGCGACGCTGGACCCGGTGGCCCGGGTGGCGGTCGCGCACGCGTTCGACGACGAGCCGGCCCGCCGGTGGATCGAGTACCGGCCCCGACCCCGACCCGGCGCCTGCCTCGCCGATCTGGACCCGGCCGCCCGCAAGGCGGCGCACCGGCTGTTGGCGACCGGGCTGAGCCGGCACGCCTACGCCCAGGCAATGACGGTCGTCGCGTTGGAGGAGGTGCTGGACCGGGACGAGGGTTGGCGCCGCGGCCGGCACAGCGGCGACTACTGGGTGGCGGTGTTCGGCGACCCCGGGCGGGACGACCTGTGGTCCTGGCGGTTCGAGGGCCACCACCTGTCGGTCACCATGACCGTCCGGGACGACCGGGTCTCCCCCGCCCCGGTGTTCCTCGGCGCCAACCCGGCCCGGGTCGACCACGCCGGTCGTACGGTGTGCGCGCCGCTCGCCCCCGAGGAGGACCTCGGACACGCGCTGCTGGCCGCCCTCGACCCGGCCGGCCGGTCGGCGGCGATCGTGGCCGACGAGGCGCCCACGGACATCCACAGCGGCACCCGGCCCCGGACCGACCGGCTGGAACCGCTCGGGCTGTCCGCCGGTCGGCTGGACGGAACGGCCCGGCAGACGCTCGACCACCTCGTCACGCTCTATCTGGACCGGCTCCCCGAACCGGTCGCGGCGGCCGAGGCCGCCCGGATCGCGGCCGGGGACCTGCACTTCGCCTGGGCCGGTCCGCCCGGACCGGGCGGCCGGCACTACTACCGGATCCAGGGCGACGACCTGCTGATCGAGTACGACAACACCAGCCCGGACGGCAACCACGCGCACACCGTGCTGCGCCGGCCGGACAGCGACTTCGGCGACGACGTGCTCGCCGCGCACCACACCGACACGCCGCACCCCTGAGGGACGGGTCCGGGGGCCGGAACCACCGCCGAAGCGGCCGTCAGGACGAGACGGGCACACCGTCGAGGAGGGTGATCGTCCAGTCGATTCCGTGCCCACCGAGAAAGTCGAGGAAGTCGGTCGGGTCGAACGCCTGGGCGGGTACGAGCACACCCGGTCGCGTGCCGCCGAGAGCGAGCCGGCGGGCCGCCTCCACGGAGATCGTCGCCGTGCTGCCGTAGGTGTCGACGCCCCGGACCACTCCCCGCACCCACCGACCGTCGGCCCCGGACACGTCCACCACGTACGTGAAGCGTTGCCCGCGCCGGTCGTCTTCGGACGGCCCGGCCGGGAGGCCCGCGATGACCGGTCCGGCAAGCGGCGTGGCCAGCCGCGCGCCGAGGGCGGCGTCGGCGAGGCCCTCGACCCGCCGGACCGACGTGTGCCGGGGGATGGTGACCACCTCCGGTAGCGGGAACCGTGCCACCGTCGTCGGTGCGGCGGCATCGGGAAACACGACCGACCTGGGCCGGGCGGGAACGTCACCGCGCCACTCGCCGTCCTGGTAGACGAGCCCGCCTGACCGGACCACGTCGATCGTCTCGGCGAGCGAGCGGAGCGAGCCACGGGACATCCCGCCGGCCCCGACGACGAGGTGGCTGACGATTACTTCCTCGATGGGATCGACGCGCTCGGCCAACAGGCGGGCGACCAGGTCCACCGGAAGACATGCGTCGTTCGTCCCGGGGACGACCGTCACCCCCGCGTCTTCCGCCGCCGTGGCGAAGCCCCGGAAAACGGCGTCGAGGTACAGCTGCTCGCCCGCGGTGTCGACATAGTGGCAACCGGCGGCGACGGCGGCCCGCACGACGGCCGGCCCGGTGGGCGTGAACGGTCCGGCGCAGTTGACGACGGTGTCGGCATCCCGGAAGGCCGCCACCATGGCGTCGTGGTCGTCCGTGTGCGCCACCCGCCACCGCGGCTCACCGACGTCCACCGCCGCGGCGGCCGCCCGCACGCGATCACCGTCGCGTCCGACGAGGACCATGTCGATGTTCCGCCGGGCCAGTTCGGCGAGGACGAGTCCGGCCTGGTAACCGGTCGCGCCGTAGACGGCGATCCGCATGAGTGCTCCCCACGAGAACGATTCGGAGAATTTCGGCGAGCTGCCAGCAGCTCGTTCGTGATCACCGTAGGCCGCGGTGGAAGACGCCCCAATGCTTGAGGCGCTTACCTTCCTGTGCAATCGTCTCGCCGGTTGAGCGTGGCGATAGGCTGCTCGCCATGGATGTGCTGTCCGACGCGGTGGTCGCCATGCGGACGGGCCGTCCACACTCCGGATGGGTACGCCGACAGGCGCCGTTCGGGACGCGGTTTCCCGCCTTCGACGGTGCTGGCTTCCACGTCGTCCTGCGGGGATCGTGCTGGCTGCTGCCGGGCGACGGTGCCCCGGTTGCCCTCGGCACGGGAGACGTCGTCCTGCTGCCCCGCGGAACCGGTCACGGACTCGCCGACAGCCTCTCCACCCGGTTGGTGGACGCTCCCCCGTCGCCGGCCGCAGCCGACGGCCGGACCAACGACCGGATGCCGACCGGGCACGACATGGCGGTCGGGGTCACCCACATGCTCTGCGGCGCCTACCTGCTGGACCGATTTCGGCCGCACCCGCTGTTGGGCGAGCTGCCCGAGGTCGTACACCTGCCGGCGCGCGTCGGCCGACACACCGGGCTACGCGCGGCCGTCGACCTGCTCGACGAGGAACTCGAGAACGCCCGGCCGGGCGCCGACGCGATGATGCCGGCCCTGCTGGACGTCCTGCTGCTGCACATCCTGCGCACGTGGTTGGACGACCGGCGGGAGCACACCCGGACGGGTTGGTCGGCCGCGCTGCGCGACCCCGCGGTGGCCGCGGCCCTGCGGGCCATCCATGACGCTCCGGGCCATCCATGGACGGTCCAGAAACTGGGCGCTCGGGCGGGACTGTCCCGGGCGGCCATCGCGCGGAGATTCACCGGCCTGGTCGGCCAGCCGCCGCTGACGTACCTCGCCTGGTGGCGGATGACGCTCGCCGCGCGTCTGTTGCGCGACGGCGACACGCCGGTTGCCGCGATCGCCCGCCGGGTCGGTTACGCCTCCGAGTCCGCCTTCGCGCACGCGTTCAAACGTGCCGTTGGAGTTGCTCCCGGAGCGTTTCGCCGTTCGGCCCCCGGACGGTAGTCAGCCGGCGGGCGCCTGGTTGGTGGCCGGCACCGGCAGCACGGCGGCCAGCGACGAGTCGGCGTCGTCGTGGGGCACCGCGTCGGCGGGGACGCGGTCGAACCGGCGCACCAGCACCGTGCCGAGCGCGACGCCGAGCGAACCGACGGCCAGCCCGAGCACCTCCAGCACGACCACGCCGCCGCCCACCCGGTGCTCGGGCGCGCCGGCCCGGACCAGGCAGGCCAGGACGAACAGGCCGGCCGCCACCGCGTTGGTCACGTTGAAGCTGACCGCGGCGCGGCGGGTCCGGCCCGGGGTCGCGTCCCAGAGGTCGACCAGCCCGGCGACCGCGGTCAACGCCGCGGCGACCAGGCCGGCCACCATGGTCCAGTAACCCACCTGGCCGAGCAGCGCGGGCGCACCGGCGACGGCGGCCACGTCGAACACCGTGGCGCAGACGAAGAGTCCGAAGGGAAAGGTCACCAGCATCGGCTGGATCGGATTCCCCGCCAACCGCAGACGACTGTCCACGATGTCACCTCCCCAGGCATACGATCCGTACGGTCCAGGTTCGTACCCCGGCGGGGTGAGGTCAAACGACTGTCCGGTGTGGGTCAGCTCGCCGACCCGGTCGGATGGTTGCGGGCCACCGAGGCGACCAGGCGTTCGGCCACCTCCCGGACCGGGATCGACAACGCCGTCGACGCGGTACGCAGCACCTGCAGCGCCTCGGGCGCCGGACAGCCGCGCTGGGTCATGATGACGCCGATCGCCTGGCCGAGCACCCCGTCTATCAGCGACTCGTCGAGTTCGCCGGCGGCCGCCGCCTGCCGGGCCCGGTCCCGTACCCCGGCCAGCAGCAGGCCGGCGTGCTCGGCCAGCAGCATCGCGGTGAGCTGCCGGGACGGCGTCAGTCGGGCCGGCTCGCGGGAGTAGAGGCTGACCGCCCCGATCACCTGCTCGTCGACGTCGAACGGCGCGACCAGCACCCCGTGCACTCCGAGCGCGAGCGCCCGGTGCCGCCACGCCGACCAGTGGTCCCCGGTCCGCAGGTCGGGGATCAGGACCAGTTCCCGCCGGCGGATGGCGGTCAGCACCGGCCCATCCCCGTCGTACGCCGGCCCGTCGGACCCGGGCCGCGACGCGGGCTCCACGTAGGTCGGGCCGGCGGTAACCGCCGGACCGACCGGAAACTCGTCGACGGCGGTACCCGCCGGACCGGTCGGGAGTTCGTCGAGGATCTCGCCGGGCCGCAGGGCGTCGAGGTCGCGCAGCGACTCGTCGCTGACCGCCACGGTCGCCGGCTGGCCGGCCCGCAGCACCGTCACCGAACTCCAGGTCACCCCGGCCACCGCGGTCCGGCAGGTCCGGACCACCTGGTCGAGCGCCGCGTCGAAGTCGGTGCCCCGGATCAGCCCCGCGGTCAGTTCCCGCAGCAGGGCGGCCGTCTCCAGCACGCCCAGGGTCTCGTGGGTGGCGTCGCGGGCCGCGTGGGTCCCCAGCCTCACCGGGACCCGGTCCCGGCCGGCGCGGCGGCCGACGTCCCGGCCCCGGCTCCTGGCACGAACTCAACCATCTTCACGTCTCTCCCCCGTGACCGTCGTTCTGGGCCCGGGGCTACTACCCGGCCGGTCACGGCTGCAAACAGTCAGAAAAAGCCACATCTCATCGCCGAATGCGGTAGCGGCCTCGCGGTGGAACCGAGCCCACCCCGGACCGCGCCCACCGCAGCGGCGCTGCCCGCCGGTACGTGACCGGCGGGCAGCGTACGGCGACAACGCCGGTCAGCGCGAGCCGGATCCGGCCAGCCGGCGGCCGACCGAGGCGATCAACCGGTCCAGCTCCGAGCCGAACGGGTTGTCGTGCACCAGGTACGTCCAGGTGGCGCTGGGCCGGACCAGCGACGACTCGTCCGGCTCCCAGTCGTCGTCGAACTCGGTCTCCTCGAAGGTCGCCACGGTCCGTTCCTCGATCGCCGGGATCAGCGCGTTGAAGGCGGGCACGGCCGACCGGTGGAACTCGTCCAGCGGGTCCAGCCGGCCGAGCGCCCGCAGGTGCACGCCCTCGCGTACCTCGGACAGCTCGGCCAGGTGCTCGGCCCAGAGCCGGTCGAGGTGGTAGAGCGCGATCGACCGGGCGGCCCGGGACAGGATGTCCTCGTCCATGTCCTCGGTCTTCTCCGGCAGGCGGTCCATCAGCATCAGGGCCGCCACCTCCGAGGTGAGCAGCCGCTCGCGGCGCTCGGCGAGGGCCTTGCGCTGCTGCTCGATCACCACGTTGTAGCGCCAGGTGTTGCGGTGGATCTCGTGGTTGACGCCCTCGGCCACCCGCTGCGCGTGCTCCACGGCGAAGTCCACCTGCTCGTCGGTGACCAGGCCGTCGGCGTTCATCCGGGGCGACGGCGGCACCGCGTCCAGGGCGTGCCGGGTGACCAGGTTGTCCTCCAGACTGACGAAGAAGACCGACCCGCCGGGGTCGCCCTGCCGGCCGGCCCGGCCGCGCAGCTGGTCGTCGACCCGCCGGCTGTCGTGCCGGCCGCTGCCCATCACCATCAGGCCGCCCAGCTCGACGACCCGGTCCCGGTCGGACTCGTCGCTGCCACCGAGCCGGATGTCGACACCCCGGCCGGCCATCTGGGTGGAGACGGTGACCGCGCCGTACGCGCCGGCCTCGGCGATGATCGCCGCCTCCTCGTCGTCGTTCTTGGCGTTCAGCACCACGCAGGGCACCCCGGCGGCGTTCAGGCCGGCGGCCAGCCCCTCGGACTCCTTGACGTCCAGGGTGCCGACCAGCACCGGCCGACCGGCCTCGTGGCAGCGCTTGATCTCGTCGATCAGCGCCTCCTCCTTCTCGGCCCGGGTGGCGTAGATCCGGTCCGGGTCGTCGACCCGCACGCACGGCGTGTTCGGCGGGATCACCGCGACCTCGAGACCGAAGAATTCCCGCAGCTGGTCGCCGATCAGCACGGCGGTGGCGGTCATCCCGCACACCGTCCTGTACAGCGCGACGTACGCCTGGACCGTGACGGTGCCGAGCACCTCGCCCTCGGCGGTGGCGTTCAGCCCCTCCTTGGCCTCCACCGCGGCCTGCAGGCCGTCCGGCCAGCGCCGCCGCTGGGCGACCCGGCCGCGCATCTCGTCGATCAGCTCGACGGTGCCGTCCCGGACGATGTAGTCGATGTCCCGGTGCAGCAGGGCGTGGGCGTGCAGCGCGACGTTGACGGCCGAGAGCTGCTCGACGTGCTCGGTGTCGTACAGGTCGATGCCGCCCAGCTTGGCCTCCATGTTGGCCAGGCCGGCGGCGGTGAAGGCGGCGCTGCGGCCGTCCTCGGCGACCTCGTAGTCCCGGCCCGCGCGCAGGCCGCGCACCAGCGCCGCGGCGGCGTGCACCGGGTCCTGCTCGCCGGGGACCGCGCCGGCCAGCACCATCGGCACCCGGGCCTCGTCGATCAGGATCGAGTCCGCCTCGTCGACGATCGCCGTCGCCAGCCCTCGCTGGACCCGCTGGTCCAGGTCGGTGACGAGCTGGTCGCGCAGGAAGTCGAAACCGGCCTCGCTCACCGAGACATAGGTGACGTCCTTCGCGTACGCCTCGCGGCGCTCCTCGGGGGTGGACGCCTCGGTCACCCAGCCGACGGTCAGGCCGAGCAGCGTGTAGACCGGCTCCATCCACTGCGCGTCCCGGCGGGCCAGGTAGTCGTTGACGGTCAGCACGTGGACCGGCCCGTTCCCGTGCCGGACGTGCCCGTACGCGGCGATGGTGGCGGTCAGGGTCTTGCCCTCACCGGTGGCCATCTCGGCCACCTTGCCGGCCAGCAGCGACATCGCGCCGAGCAGCTGCACGTCGTACGGCCGTTGGTCCAGGCCGCGCCGGGCGGCCTCCCGACCGACGGCGCAGATCTCGGTGTAGTCCTCCGCCCGACCGGCGGCCTCGGTCAGCTCGGCGTCGTCCAGCGCCGTCAGGTCCTCTTCCCGGGCCTCGATGGCCGGCAACAGCTTCTCCAGTGGTGCCAGGTCGACGGTGCTGCCCGGCCGCTGGAGAAAGCGCCGGAACCTGTTCTTGACTCGCTGCGACACGCCCATGACCGGAAACGGTAGCCGACCGGAGGCCGGCGGTGCGGCCCGGCCGGGCGGGTCACCCGCTGAGAATTACCTGGATCTCCCGCCGGCGCCGTCGGGCCAGGTCGGTGAGCAGGGCCGGTGCCTCGTCGAACGGCACCACCGCCGAGATCAGATTGGCGCTGATCAATCCCCCGTACGCCCGGAGCAGGTCGACGGTCTCGCCGGACAGCCGGTCCCGGTCCCAGGCCGGCGCCAGCCCGCGGGGCACCCGGCCGATCTGGGCGCAGCGCAGGGTCAGCCCGTTGTGGTGGAACTCCTCGCCGAACCGGACCTCGTCCGCGCCGCCCTGGTAGAAGGCCAGGTCGATCACGGTGCCCTGGGGCCGCAGCAGGCGCAGGGCGAGCCGCAGCGCGGACGCCTGCCCCCGGCACTGGAAGACCACGTCGGCGCCCCGGTCCCCCGGACCGTGCGCCCAGCGGGTCTTCAGCACGGTGGCCGGGTCCGCCGCGTCCGGATCCAGGGTCTCCAGACCCAGCGCCTCGGCCACCGCGCGCCGGGCCGGGGTCGGATCCAGCACCACCACCGAGGCGGCACCGTGCCGGACCGCGAACAGGGCGGTCAGCAGGGCCACCACTCCGGCGCCGGTCACCGCCACCCGCCGGCCGCGGACCCCGTCACCGAGATCGCGTACGGCCGGACCGTGCGCGTCGGCGGCGGCGTGCAACAGCCCGTTGGCGCAGATCGGACCCATGTGCGCCAGGTAGACGCCGAGCATCGGGTCGAGGTCGGGCGGCAGCGGGACGAACCGGTCGACCAGCGGATCGGCCAGGTGGCCGGTGCGGTGCCCGTACGCCATCGCGCCGACCTGCCCCTCGGTCACCCCGGGGGTACGGCTGTGCGTCACCCGGGCGACCTGCATGTACCCGAGCCGGGTCACCGGGTACGGCGTGCTCGGCGCGCCCGGCCGGAACAGCCCGAGGCCGGCGTCCCAGGTGGCCCGCAGGTACGGGTTGGTGCCCTTGACGTAGCTGAGTTCGGTGCCGGCGGAGACGCCGCTGAACAGCGTCTCGACCCGGAACCCGCCGTCCGGGACCGGCGCCTGCGGCTCGGTACGCAGCTCCACCCGGCCCGGCCCGGTCACCACGACCACCCGGTCAGCCATCGCCGCGCACCCGCACCGGTGGCTCCGCCGGCACCGGCGAACCGGTCGCGACCGGCCGCCCGCCGGGAGGCACCGGCCATCGGCGGTCGCCGGGACGGACCGGACGGCCGGTACGGGTCGACTCGGCCAGCGCGCAGGCCAGCCGGTGGGTGGCCACCGCCTCGGCGTACGGCACCCGGACGTCGGCCCCGACTCCCCGTACCGTGTCGACGAAGGCCCGGTCGACCGCCGTACGGGCGGCGTCCGGGTCGGCCGGGACGGTCCACTCGCCGGTGCCGTCCCGGACGGTCAGGCCGTGCTCGCCGACCGACAACGCCAACCCGTCGGCGAGCACCTCCACCCCGGCCCGGTGCTTCCAGGACAGGACGCAGGCGGCGGTCACCACCCCCACGGCGCCGGCGGCGAACCGCAGCACCGCGGCCGTCACGCCGTCGATGTCGGCGCCGTCGAGGTACGCGCCGTCGGGGTCCGCGCCGCCGGCCCGGGGTGGTGTCCCGTCGCCGTAGCCGCACACCTCAGTCGCCTCGCCGGCCAGCAGCCGCATCAGGTCGAGCACGTGCGCGGCCTGTTCCACCACCGGTCCGCCGGACAGTTCCCGCCGGGGCCACCAGGCCACCGGCGGCACCCGGTCCCACCAGGCGCCGCCGATCATCCGGACCGGCCGGTCGGCCAGCAGCTCCCGGGCCCGGTCCACCACCGCCAGGTACCGCCAGTGGTGGCCGACGGCGGTGACCGTGCCCCGCTCGCGCGCCAGCGCCTCGACCCGTTCCGCGGTGGCCAGGTCGGCGGCCACCGGTTTCTCCACGAACATCGGCAGCCCGGCGGCGAGCACCGCCTCCTCGGCCGGGCCGTGCGCGAACGGGGGCACGCAGACGTACACCGCGTCCAGGTCCGCCGCGAGGACCGCGGCCACGTCCGGCAGGGCCCGGCAGCCGACCTGGTCGGCCAGCCCCTCGGCGGCGGCCGGGACCACGTCGGTGACGCAGACGAGATCGACGTCGTCGAAGCCGGCCAGTACCCGGGCGTGCCGCCGCGCCACCCCACCCGCCCCCACCAGCCCCACCCGACACCTCCGCATCGGCCGCCCGCCTTTCCCGTCGCCGAGACCCTGGCGGGGATTGGCCCTCGGAACGGCCACTTCGCGCCAAGATCGTCTGGATGCGCCCGCCGCCGGGACGGCGTGGCTGGTGGCCGTGTGCCTCGGGGGGCGGGTTTCAAACGTCGTGGCCGGGGCGTAGCGGGGGGTGCGGGGAGCGAAGATCACGACGTGGGCGGGCGGCGCCGCATAGAGTCGGTCGGCCCGGGAAATCGCGGTGGGACGCGGATCCGACCGGACTCGCGATCCGGCACGCTCGGCCCGACCCGGGAGGGGTGACCCGTGAGGCAGGTACGACAGACCGTCCCACCGGGCGCACCCGGGTGGCCCGGCCGCCGCACCGGCACCGCCGACGAGTGGACGGCGCCGGGACTGCTGCCAGCCAAGGGGGACACCACGGTCAGCGTGGTCCTTCCGGCGCACGACGAGCGGGAAACCGTGGGCGCCATCGTGGCGACCGTCCGGGACGAACTGGTGGATCGGGTACCCCTGGTCGACGAGGTGATCGTGGTGGACTCCCGGTCCACCGACGACACGGCGGCGGTGGCCGCCGCGGCCGGCGCGCGGGTGGTCAGCCAGGACCGGATGACCCAGGACCTGCCCCGGATGGCCGGCAAGGGCGACGCACTCTGGTCCGGCCTGGCGGCCGCCTCCGGCGACGTGGTCGCCTTCGTCGACGCCGACCTGCGCGAGTTCAGCCCGCACTTCGTCGTCGGCCTACTCGGCCCGCTGCTCACCGACCCCACGGTGGCCTTCGTCAAGGGTTTCTACCACCGGCCGCTGATCGGCACCTCCGGCGTGGAGCGCGACGGCGGGGGCCGGGTCACCGAACTGGCGGCGCGGCCGATGCTCAACCTGTTCTGGCCGGAACTGTCCGGTTTCATCCAACCGCTGGCCGGCGAGTACGCCGGCCGCCGCGCGGTGCTCGAACGGGTGCCGTTCGTCTCCGGGTACGGGGTGGAGACGGCGCTGCTGATCGACCTGCTGGACCTGGTCGGCCTGGACGCGCTGGCCCAGGTCGACCTCGGCGAGCGGCTGCACCGGCACCAGGACACCGAGGCGCTGGGCCGGATGTCCGCCCAGATCATGTTGACCGCCTGGTCCCGGCTGCACCGGCAGGGCCGGGTCAGCTCACCCGCCCCACCGACCTCGCTGCTCACCCAGTTCCGCCGGGTGCCCGGCGGCGGCGGTCCGGACGGGCTCCGGCGCGAGGTCGTGGTCACCGACGTGGCGGTGCAGGAGCGGCCGCCCCTGTTGGAGGTCGCCGACCTGATGCGGCGGCGCCGCGACGAGGTGGCGTCATGGGCCTGACGGTGCTGATGAACGCCGGCCCGTGGCTGGCCGTCCCGCCGCCCGGGTACGGCGGGATCGAGAACGTGGTGGCCACCCTCGTACCGGAGTTGCGCAAGCTCGGTGTGCGGGTGCTGCTCGCCTCGGTGGGCAGCAGCACGCTGGCCGCCGACGAGCGGCTGTCGGTGTTCCCCGACGGGCAGTTCGAGAACCTGCAGCGGCCGTACAACCAGGTCTGCGGGGTGGCCCAGGCGCACCTGCACGGGGTGGTCCGGACGCTGCGCGAGCGCGACGACATCGACCTGGTCCACGACCACGTGGAGGCGGTCGGCCTGGCCACCCTGGCCGCGCTGGGACCGGGCGCCGCGCCGGTGCTCCACACCCTGCACTGGGACCTGGGCAAACACCCCGATCTGTACGGCACGCTCGACGGCGGGGACCGGGTCCGGGTCAACGCGGTCTCGGCCGCGCAACTCGCCCGCGCCCCGCGGGCGCTGCGCGCGCACGCGATCGGCCACGTCCACCTGGCCACCCCACTCGCCGTGGGCGCCGACCGCCGGGCGCCGGTCGAGGTGGGGGACTACGCCCTGATCCTCGGCCGGATCACGCCGGGCAAGGGGCAGGACACCGGCGCCCGGCTGGCCCGGCGGGCGAACATCCCGCTGGTGCTGGCCGGCCCGGTCGGCCCGTACCGGGATCCGGCGGAACTGGCGGCGGCGGGTGCCGCGGCCCGGCAGAACCCGGACGTCCGGTTCTGGTACGACGAGGTCGCACCGCACGTGGACGGGGTGACCGTCCGGTGGATCGGCCAGGTGGCCGGCGCGGAGCGCGACGGCCTGGTCGCCCGGGCCCGGGCGACGCTCTTCCCGCTGCGCTGGGAGGAGCCGGGCGGCACGGCCGTGGTGGAGTCGTTGGCCCTCGGTACGCCGGTGGTGGCCACCCGGCGCGGCTGCCTGCCCGAGTTGATCGAACACGGGCGGACCGGGCTGCTCACCGACGACGAGGACGAACTGGCCGACCTGGTGGTCGCGGCGGGGCTGGTGGACCGGGCCGAGTGCGCCCGGGAGGCGGCTCGTCGCTTCACCCCGGAGGTGATGGCCCGGCGTTACCTGGAGCTGTACGAGCGGGTGCGCCGGCAGCCGGTGGCGGTCGCCGTGCTGGCGGCCTGACCGCGGTCCGCGCCGCCCGGGGCGCCCGATCGTTTGTCGGTCCGGGGGTCCGGAAGGCCCGCCGGCGAGGAGGTGTGGGCGCGCATGGTGACCGGACGAGCCCAGTCGCGGGCGCGGGCCCGACCGCATCCGGCCGCGCACCGGCCATCGGTGTGCCGGACGGGTCGAGCGCTCGCCGTGGTCTTCGTGCTGCTCGGGATCCTCGGCTTCGTCCCCGGCGTCACGATCGGCTACGACACGCTGCGGTTGGCCGGGCCGCTGTCCCGGGCGCTGCTGTTCGGCGCGTTCCAGGTGTCGGTCCTGCTCAACCTGGTGCACCTCGGATTCGGGCTGGTCGGGCTGGCGCTGTCCGGCACCGTCCCCGGTGCCGTCCGCTACCTGGCCGGCGGCGGCGCCCTGCTCCTGCTGCTGGCCGGCTACGGGCTGACGGTGGGGCACGGTACCGGCGCGGCCAACGTCCTGCCGGGCAATCCTGCGGACGCCTGGCTGCACCTGGGCTTCGGCCTCACCATGGTCACGCTGGGCCTGTTCTGCGCGGCCCGCCGCCGCTCGGCCTGACCCACCGCCGCCGGTCCATCCCGGGACGGCCGGCCATTCTCCGCGCCGCCGAGGCCGACCGGGCGGCGGTTCCCGATGAGGCGGAAGGAGGCGTACGGGCGGCGTATGGAGATTTACCCTGGTTGGTGGGTTTTCTCCAAACCGGACCGGGTAGCCACCCGCGTCCGGTGTGCGACGCGGTGACGGGGTGAGGGCGGATGCCGAAAAGGGTGACGACGGAGCCGCAGCGCGGCGGCGAGCCGGTGGTCCTGGCACCCGCGCACTTCGGCGGCTATCCCGGGCCGGTCCGCGACCCGGTCCGCGGCGGCACGCTGGTCAAGCTGCTGAGCACCACGGACGCGAAGCAGATCGGCCTGATGTACGGGGTCACCGCGTTCACGTTCTTCGTGATCGGCGGCTTCATGGCCATGCTGATCCGGGCCGAACTGGCCGAGCCGGGGCTGCAGTTCCTCTCCACCGAGCAGTACAACCAGTTGTTCACCATGCACGGCACGATCATGTTGCTGCTGTTCGCGACCCCACTGGTGTTCGCCTTCGGCAACTACGTCGTCCCGTTGCAGATCGGCGCGCCGGACGTCTCGTTCCCCCGGTTGAACGCCTTCGCCTACTGGCTGTACCTGTTCGGCGGGACGTTGGCGGTGGCCGGTTTCATCACCCCGAACGGGGCCGCCGACTTCGGCTGGACCGGCTACACCCCGCTGAGCAGCGCGCAGCACTCGCCGGGAGTCGGCGCCAACATGTGGATCTTCGGGTTGGTGATCTCCGGCCTCGGCACCATCCTCGGCGCGGTCAACATGATCACCACGATCGTGACCCTGCGCGCGCCCGGGATGACCCTGTTCCGGATGCCGATCTTCACCTGGAACCTGCTGCTCACCTCGGTCCTGGTGATCCTGGTCTTCCCGCTGCTGGCCGCGGCACTGTTGGCGCTCGCCGCCGACCGGCTGCTCGGCGCCCACGTGTACGACCCGTCCACCAACGGCCCGATGCTGTGGCAGCACCTGTTCTGGTTCTTCGGCCATCCCGAGGTGTACATCGTGGCGCTGCCGTTCTTCGGCATCGTCACCGAGATCATCCCGGTCTTCTCCCGCAAGCCGATCTTCGGCTACAAGGGCCTGGTCGCCGCGACCATCGCGATCACCGTCCTGTCGATGACCGTGTGGGCGCACCACATGTTCGCCACCGGCCAGGTGCTGCTGCCGTTCTTCAGCCTCCTCAGTTACCTGATCGCCGTGCCGACCGGGGTGAAGTTCTTCAACTGGGTCGGCACCATGTGGAAGGGCCAGCTCACCTTCGAAACGCCGATGTTGTTCGCCGTCGGGTTCCTGGTCACCTTCCTGCTCGGCGGGCTGACCGGGGTGCTGCTGGCCAGTCCCCCGGTGGACTTCCACGTCACCGACACCTACTTCGTGGTGGCGCACTTCCACTACGTCCTGTTCGGCACCATCGTGTTCGCCGCCTTCGGCGGGGTGTACTTCTGGTTCCCGAAGATGACCGGCCGGATGCTCGACGAACGGCTCGGCAAGCTGCACTTCTGGAGCATGTTCCTCGGCTTCCACGGCACCTTCCTGGTGCAGCACTGGCTGGGCAACGAGGGCATGCCCCGGCGGTACGCCGACTACCTGCCGTCCGACGGGTTCACCCTGCTGAACGAGATCTCCAGCGTGTCGTCGTTCGTGCTCGGCTTCTCCACCCTGTTCTTCGCCTACAACGTGTGGAAGTCGTGGCGCTTCGGTCGGCAGGTGACGGTCGACGACCCGTGGGGCTTCGGCAACTCGCTGGAGTGGGCGACCAGTTGTCCACCGCCGCTGCGCAACTTCGACCGGATGCCCCGGATCCGCTCCGAGCGGCCCGCCTTCGACGCCAAGTACGGTCACCTGGTCGCCGACCTCGGCCGTGACCTGCCGCAGCGCAGCACCCTGCCGCCGCAGCACCTGGCCGAGGAACTGCACCGCGAACGGCACCGGGAGGAGGGTCCGAGCGCCGTCGGCGCGCTGGGCGCGCACGAGGCCGTCGAGTACCACCCGCCCGCCCGGTCCGGGGCTCGCTACGTGGAGGTGCCCGAGCCGGAGGGGATCCGCCGCCCGTCGTTCGAGGAGGACCAGCCGGGCGTGTCCAATCCGCTCGCGGCGCAGGACGAAACCGACGAGGGTCCGGTGGGTGAGCGGTGGCGCAGCGGAACCGGTCCCGACGAGGAGACCGGTCCCGACGAGGAGACCGGCCGGACGAACCGGCCGGAATGACGGTGACCGGTCCGTCCGTCCGCCGGGCCCGCAGCCGGGGGCCGGACGCGGTGGTCGGCTCAGTCGTGCGCCGCGGCCAGGCCCGGTCGGTGGTGGTCGGCTCAGTCGTGCGTCGCGGCCAGGCCCGCCGCCGCGAGCGACTGGCGCACCGCGGGCTGGGCCCGGGTCAGCCGCATCGGGATGCCGGCCCGGACGGCCACCTCGCGGCCGGCGATCAGCGCGGTGACCGCGCCGCCGTCGACCGTGCCGACCTCGGCCAGGTCGACCACCACCTGGGCGGGTCGACCGGTGGTGACCGCCTCCACGATGGCCCGGCGGACCTGCTCGCCGCCGGTGTGCTCCAGGTCGCCACCGACCTCCACCACGATCCGGTCGCCGGCGCGTTTCACCGCCACCCGCAGCCGGTGCGGGTCCGGTTCGGTGCCGCCGTTCTGCCACGGCGCGGGCGCGTCGGCGAGCATCGACTGGCGCAGCCAGGTCAGCGCCCGGGACAGCAGCCGGGACACGTGCATCTGCGAGATGCCGAACCGGGCGGCGATCTCGGCCTGGGTCTGGTTGCCGTAGAACCGCATCGCCAGGATCCGCCGCTCACGCCAGGGCAGGCGACCCAGCAGACCGCTGACGGTGACCCGGTCGTCGACCGACTCGAGTTCGTTGTCCGACTCGCCGACCAGGTCGCCGAACTCGGCCGAACTCTCCCCGCCGACCGGGGCGTTCAGCGACGCCGGGCTGTACCCGGCCGCCGATTCCAGCGCGGCGAGGATCTCCTCCTCCGGCGTCTCCAACCGGCGGGACAACTCCGCGACGCTCGGCGCGCGGGACAGTTCACTGGTCAGTGCGGCGGTCGCCTGGCCGACCTCGAGGATCAGGTCGCGCAACCGCCGGGGTACGTGCACCCCCCAGGTACGGTCCCGGAAGTGCCGTTTGATCTCCCCCACGATGGTGATGGCCGCGTACGCGGTGAACGAACCGCGTTCCGGGTCGTACCGGTCGACCGCGTTGACCAGGCCGAGCCGGGCGACCTGTTCGAGGTCCTCCAGCGGCTCGCCGCGGCCGCGGTAGCGGCGGGCCAGCCGGCCGGCGAACGGCAGCGCGAACCGCACCAGGTCGTCGCGTGCCTCCTGCCGGCGCTCGGGCGGCAGCCCCTCGATCCGGGCCGCGTACGCCAGCGCCGCGGCGTCGAGGTCCTCCAGCCCGCGTTCGGTCGGTGCCGGGGTGGAGATCTGTCCGTACATCCGCGCCTCCCTCGCCGAAGGTCCCCCGTCAGGCCGCGGAACCGGTCACTGGCGTCGTCGGACCGTGGACCGGGCCGGAAACGGGTCGATGACCGGAAAGATGACGGGCCAACAGCCACCGGCGTTAGACACCGTGCGATCAACCCATCACAGGCAGTCACGTTCCCGCTTCGTAGGTACTCAACCACGAGATGAGACTTTCTCGCGGCGGTTTGGCGGGGTGACCTCAGCAGATCAGCAGACCCTGCGGCAGGCCGCCGTCCCGCAATTCGGCCAGCACGTCCACCGCGCGCAACGGGGCCGGGGACGGCAGATCGTAGGGCTGACCGCGCAGCACCGCGGTCGCGTGACGGGTGGGCACCGGGGTGACGGGATACCCCCGGGCGGCCGTCCGGTCCACCATCCGGCGTCGCCGCCCGAACGACGCCACGGCGAGCCACTGCGGCAGGCCGGCCAGCGCCGGCGAGCGCAGCCCGGGCGGCTCCGGCAGCACGTCCACCGAACTGAACGGTTCGCTGCCGGCCAGCCACCATTCCACGCCGGCCACCGCGCGGGCGGTCGCGCTCTCGCACCAGTACGGCACCAGCCCGGCCCGGATCACCTGCGCCGGGTCGAGCAGCCGCCCGCACTCGACCACGCACCGGTCCCCGGTCTTGCCGGCCCGGCGCAGCCATCGCCGGTAGAGGTCGGCCACGGCCGCGCTCAACGCCGCCGGCCGCGGGTACAGCACCCGGTGCAACGGGCTGCCCACGCCCCGGGCCCAGTCCCGCAGGCCGGCCTCCAGGTCCGGCTCCACGGCGTACTCGCAGTGGCCGTCCGGCGCGTTGGCGCTCGGCGGGTCCCAGCGGCCGAGGTCGGCCCCGGCGGCCCGGAGCAGCCGGCCGATCGACGCGCCGTGCGGCAGGAAGTCACCCGGGTCGAGCCCGCTGGCCGGTCCGCCGACCTGGAAGCTGTGCCCCTCCCCCGGATCCAGCACCGGCCAGGTCCGGGCGTCCCGCAGCAGCAGCACCGGCGCACCCGGGACGATCCGGGTGCCGAGGAATCGCCGGTAGGCGTCCGGCAGGCGCCGCCACCGCACCGTCAACGCCACCGTCGAACCGCACAGCGCCCCGCGCGCCGCCGGGTCGTGCACCTGGCGTACCCGGACCCCGGGATCGGCGGCCAGCAGCGGCGCCACCACCCGGGACCCGTACGCCATGGCCGCGAGCGGGTCGTCCGCCGCCCCGCCGGGCCAGTCCACGGTGACCTCGAACCCGGCCGGCAGCCACGGCACCCCGAGGGCGGCGGCCAGATGAACGGCGGCCCCGTGCGGCGAGCCCAGAACCACGCCGGGGTAGCACCGGGCCGGATACTGGTCCACGACCCACCGGGCCACCCGGTCCGCGTCGAGGACGCCCACCTGCGCCCCCGGTACCGCGGCGCGGGCGGTCGCCCGTCTCAGCGCGACCCGCCGTACCACCTCCGGGGCGCCCGGGAAGCGGGCCAGCAACGGTCGTCGGCCGAGATCGGCGCAGTCCTCGCCGCGCAGCGCGCGGGACGCGGCGGCGACCAGCACCCGCCCGAGACTGTCCCGCGCCACCACCCGGTCCACCCCCACCGGTCCGGCCGCACCGCCACCGCACCGCCCCCGCGCCCCCAAACCCCCAACGGCCCTCCCTGCCCCACTCCCCCCAGCGCACCCCGCCTTCTCACCCCAACCACCCCTAAACGGACGATCCCCGCCCCGACCGTCGTCCCGCCCATCATGATCGTTAACGCCCCTGACGTTCGACACGCCGGGAAATCACCGGCGCAGCCGTTAACGATCACCAAGACCTCCGCGCCGAGCTCAGAACCGGCCGCGATTCAGCGCCTTTTGCAGGGCCGTGACGGTCGCGTAGCCCCAGACACCGTCCACCGCCAGCCCCGCACCGATCATGGCGTTGAGGTGGCGCTGCACGGCCTTGACGGTGTTCGCTCCCCAGAGTCCGTCGACCGCCAGCCCGGCGTTGCTCCAGGTGTTGAGATGGCGTTGGAGTGCCTTGATGGATCCCGGTCCCCACTGCCCGTCGACGGCCGCGCCGGTGACCCGCTGAAGCGCCCGTACCGTCGCCGGCCCGAAGCTCCCGTCGACCGCCAGCAGCGCGCCTTCGTCGAAGTACGCCTGGTACGCGGCCTCGGTATCGGGCCCCCACAGGCCGTCCGCCGACACCCCGAGTTGTCCCTGCAACCAGCGGACGCCGGTGTCGGTGCTGGGTCCCCAGATCCCGTCGACCGCCAGCGGCGGCGCGTACCCGAGCCGGTTCACCGATGTCTGCTGCGACGCGACCGAACGCACCGACGTCATGCCACCGGCGGACGTACCGCCGCCGTACCGGGCCAGGTACGCCGCCTCGGTGTTCGGCCCCCACAGCCCGTCCGCCGTGACGTTGAGCTGCCCCTGCACCCACTTGACCCCGGCATACGTCTTCGGGCCCCAGAGCCCGTCGACATCCAGCGCCGGGACATAACCGGCCTGGTTGACCGCCTTCTGCTGAGAGGCGACCGACCGTACGGAGGTCATGCCGGTGCCGTCGCCGCCGTTGCTGGGGTCGGTGTCGCTGATCGGCGGTACGGTGTCGGTCATCATGCCGTTCTGCACCCAGGTCCGCAGTTGCGAGCCGGGACAGTCGGTGGCGTTGCCGGGCAGTTGCCCGTGGTACGTCTTGGCGAGGGTCCGGCCGACGTGTTGGTTGGCCCGTTCGTAGAGGGCCCGGAGCGAACGCAGGGCGGCTGTCGTCACGTCACCGTCCGAGCCGATGAAGCAGGCGCCGATGTGGGTCACGTTGTGGCCGCTGGCGTGGGCGCCCTCCACATCCCAGCCGCGTCCCTCGTAGACCCGTCCAGCGGTGTCGACCAGGAAGTTGTAGCCGATGTCGGACCAGCCGTTGCTGTCCATGTGGTAGTTCTGGATCGCCCGCACCGTAGCCGTGGGCGGGCTCGCCGAGTGGTGGACGGTGAACCCGACCCGCTGGCCGGTGGCCACCCGGACGACCTCCCGGGGCGGCCGCGCTCCCCACCGCCATCGTGGAAGGATGGTCACCTCGGCGGACGGCGGCGACGGGGGCGGCTCGAGCTGGCCGCCCGTCACGTACGCGTAGAGCTTGTTCCCGGGACATTCGGTTGTGGCCACGTCCCGGTGGCCCTTGATCTGCGGGCCGGCGGAACCGTTCTGCCGCAGGTAGCCCACGAGATCACGGATGGCCCGGACCATCGCGGCACTGGGTACGTCGTCCCCCCAGTCGCCGGGCAGGATGCTCGTACCGATCATTCCCATGACGGCGTAGTAGTTCTGGTTCGCGCCGGGCGTCTCCGTGTCGTTGGCACCCGACCGGACGGACATGCCGCGCCCCTCGAAGATGAAGCCGTGCTGGCAGACCACGAAGTTGTACGCGATGTCGGTCCAGCCCCCCTCGAATCCCTCGAGTTGGACGTCACGCAACTGCTGGTAGCAGTCCGCGTGATTGGCGGCCGGGTCCCAGGTGTCGGTCTGGCCCTTGTGGTGCACGATCACTCCGCCGACCCACGGTGTCCACGAGTACTTCGTCAGGTCCTCCCGCGCCGGCAGGGCGAGCCAGTGCGAACGGGGAATGATGTCGACCACCGCCGCCGCCCGGGCTGACGAGCCGGGACGGATCGCGGGTACGGCCAGCGCGGACACGGCTGCGGTGCCACCGATGAGCAGTTGTCGCCGACTGATCGGCACCTCGGTCATGGTCAGTCCCCTCCGTCACCCGAGGTCATGGCGATGTTCGGGCATACCTCGATTAGAGGTACCGGCGGTGGACCGGTGGAAGGCGCCGTCTGTTCGGGCCTGTACGAATTCGTTCAACAGCGTTTCGGCCACTCACCTACCGGCCGAGATCCGCTCGGACCTCCGACGCCTCGGCCAGCGCTCGCTGTTTCGCCGCGTGGTCACCCATTTCGCCCGCCGCGACCGCCGCGGCGTCCAGGCCCAGGGCCAGCCAGTGCCAGGAACCGATCCGCCGCCAGATCGCCGCCGCCGAGCACGCGCGGGCATAGGCCAGCCGGGGACGGCCGGCGGCGAGTTGCGCATGGGCGAGGTGGTAGAGCACGCACGCCTCGCCCCACCGGTTGGCGTACTCCCGATAGGTGCCGAGGCATTCCGCGAGCAGGCGCCGCCCACGTCCGGCGTGCCCCTGCCGGACCAGCACGTCACCCAGCCAGCACAGGGAATGATTGGCTGCGAGCCGGTCGCCGATACCGGTGCTGATCTCGGCGGCGCGTTCGAAGAAATCCGCGGCGAGGTCATAGTCGCCACGCGCGCGGTACACCAGACCCAGTCCGCGCAACACCTGCGATTCACCGGGCTGGTAGCCCGCGGCGCGGCTGAGTTCGAGGCACCCGCGAAACCGGTACTCGGCCTCGGCCAGGTCGCCGCGTTCGAGGTGGACCACGGCACTGCCGTTGATGGCGTAGACGAGGCCGTTGCGGTTGCCGGCCGAACGGGCGAGCATCCGCGCCCTTTCGAAATAGGTGAGCGCCACGTCGTAGCGACCGATGAGCCGGTTGACGTAGGCCAGGCCCGCCGTCGCACTGGTGATGTATTCAAGGTCGTCGGTCGAGCCGTAGGCGAGGGCGCTCTCGAAATGCCCGATGGCCTCCGGGTACCGGTCGACGATGGTCGCCAGTTCACCGAGCGAACGGTGCAGCTTCGCGGCCGTGCGCAGGTCTCCGAGCGCGAGCACGCGCGTCAACGCATGACCCTGCACCCGCTGCCAGTCGTCGAAGAAACATCGGATCTGCAGGAACGTTGTCATCGACACGGCCAGACAGCCGGCCAGCGTCGCGGCCCGCCCGACCAGTACCCGGTCCGCGATGGACATGAGAAACCGGTGCTCGGCGTCGAACCAGGCCAACGGATCGCGCAGGAGCGGTTCGACGACCTCGTCCGGCAGCGTCCAGTGTGCCTCCCGGTGGTCGCTGATGCCCTGAAAGTCAGCGCTGAGCCGATGGTCCGCGTTCCACGCGATCTGCAGGCTCGCCCCCAGTAGCCGCCGCAGCGCGTCGTCCCGGTCGCCCGGGTCGTCGTCGCGCAGCGCCAGCTCGTGTGCGTACAGCGCGACCAGGTCGTGCATCCGGTAACGAAGCCCACTGCCGTTCATGGTGTACGGCTCGATCAGGTGCACCTCCAGCAGCTGGTCGAGCAGGTCCTCCGTCTCGGCCGGGGAGATGTCGAGCAGGGCGGTGAGCGCCCACGGCGCGAAGTCGGTGGTCACGCACATGCCGAGAACTCGCAGAGCGGACCGCGCCGGCGGGGTGAGCATGCAGTAGGACAGATCGACGCTGGCGCGTACCGCGACGTCTCCGACGGTCAGTTCGTCGAGCTTGCGCCGCTCGTCCGCCAGCGCCTCCGCCATCGCCTGAAGCGACAGGTGCGGCCGGGCGGCCAGCCGCGCGCCCGCGACCCAGACCGCCAACGGGAGCCGGCCGCACTCCTCGACGATGTTCTCGGCGGACGCCTGGTCGGTCCGGGTGCGTTCCGCACCGGCCATGTCGCTCAGCAGCGTCACCGCCTCCTGGGTGGTCAGGTTGCCCAGCGGCAGGCGCGTCCCGTCCAGGTCGGCAAGGCTGGCCCGACTGGTCACGACGGCGGCGCACCCGGCGCCGCTCGGCAGCAACTGGCGGACCTGCTTGGCATCTGCCGCGTTGTCGAGGACCACCAGTACCCGCCGCCGGGCGAGCAGGGTGCGATAGAGATGCACCCGGCTGATCGTTTCCGGAGGGATGTCACTGCTGCGCACCCCCATCGCGCGCAGAAACAGTCCGAGTACAACCCCGGGGTTCGCCGGGTCGAGGCCGGCACCGCCGAGATCGACGTACAGTTGGCCGTCGGGAAAGTCCGGCACGAGTTGGTGCCCGATCTGGACCGCGAACGTCGTCTTGCCGATCCCGGCAGCGCCGATCAGGACGAGAGTCGCCGGCTGCCGGGTGACATCGCACAGCGCCTGTCGCGCCGCGGCCAGCTCATCCCGACGGCCGACGAAGCGCGGCTGGCCCGGTGGCAGCAGGCAGGGCGCTCCGGGTGCGTTCTCCCGGTTCGACGCCGCGCTCGCAATGCGACGACGCGCGTGGACCCAGCGCGCGACACCTTCTGCCGACTCGCCGAAGGCGCCCATCAACGCGGTCAGAAGATCGATGTGCGGCAGCGAGTCACGGGTCAGGGCACTGGCGACGGTGCTGGCCGGAAGGCTGTCGCCGCGGGCTCTGGCCCGGCGCTCCAGGTCCCGATAGGACAGTCCGGACCAGACCTTGAACTGACGTAGGCACTCGACGAACTCGCTGGGCGTGGCTGCTCCGCTCGGATCCGGCGCATCCCGATCCCGCATGGGCCGACCTTACCGCGCCCACCGACTTCGTACAGCTTCGTACAGCCGTCCGATATCCGATCTGGTTGATGTCGGAATCGGCCCCAGGTTGCCGCCGACGGCCACCGGCCCGGCCGCACCGCCACCGCACCGCCCCCGCGCCCCAAAACCCCAACGGCCCTCCCTGCCCCACTCCCCCCAGCGCACCCCGCCTTCTCACCCCAACCACCCCTAAACGGACGATCCCCCACCCCGGTCGCCATCCCGCCCATCATGATCGTTAACGTCCCTGACGTTCGACACGCCAGGAAATCACCGGCCCAAGACCTCCGCGCCGAGGGTCACGAGTGGCGAGGCATGGTGCGGGGCGGGGATGCGGGGCATGGGGCGTGGGAGGGCGGAAGGTGGGAGGGCGGGGCGGGCCGCGTCAGGCGGCCTGGGGGAGATCGGCGGCAGGCCCGCCGATCAGGCGGCGAAGCAGCGGTACGAGCTTGACGGCCTGGGCCAGGTCGATCGGCCACCGCTCGACGTCATCACCGACGGAGAGTTCCAGCAGCACGCCGGTGCGCTCGGTTGGACCGACGTCCATGCGCCACAGGCCGGCACCGATCTGGAACACTTCGTCGCCGCCCGGTGCAGCGCTGACCAGTGCGGACAGGTGCAGACCGCCGGACGAGGCGCATTCCGGGCCACGCAGGCACCAGGGTGGGTGAGCAGGGTTGGGTATGTTGTTCATGGGCCGGGTCCTTTCCGGTCAAGGCCCGGGGGTACGGAGGTCGCATCTCCACCCCGGGCCGCCTCAAATTCTCATGTCCGACCAGCTCCATCGATGTCACCCGGCGGAGCGGCCCGATCCCCTCAACCTATGACCTTAGGGCACTTCTGGTCAATGGCTACTTGAGGTAGGGGGTGGGGCCATGATCTGATTGGCGGGCCACCCAAGGGAGCCGCTCATGCCGTACGAAGCCGCCTACGAACGCATCGCCCGCGAGTTGCGCGACCGCATCGTCAGCGGGCAACTGAAACCCGGTGACCGGTTGCCGTCGCTCAGTCAACTCAAGGCGGAGTACGGCGTCTCCGACACGGTCATCCGCAACGTCATGCTGATCCTCAAGACCGAGGGCCTGACCGAGGGTCGCGCCGGATCGGGCGTGTTCGTCCGCGATCGGGACTGAGCACTGAGGACCGACCCGTGACCGCGTCATTGTCGCCAGGTGGGGCGAGACGGTGAAAAGGTGCCCCGGGTCAGATAAAGCTGAACATCCGGGTGCCGGGCGGCACCGGCGGGACAGGAACAGGTTGGGCTGTGAGCCGGTGCATGCCTACCCGGAACTTGGCGTCGGCGGGGCTGGTGAAGGACATCTCGCTGAAGCCGTGTTCGGCGAAGCAGGTCCGGACGTCGTGGCTGGGGTCGCGGCCGTCGTCGGTGCGTCCCCGCGTCCAGATAACAATGCCGTCCGCGAGGAGCAGGGCGCGCAGCATGGCGATGGTCCGGCGTACGTCGTCGAACGTGATGTTCCCGAAGACGCCGCACGCCAGCACCACATGCGCGGGATGGACGCCCGAGTAGGTGTCGGTCGCTCCGGCGTCCGCCGTTCGCACCTCCACCCCGGGCAGGCCCAGAGTCGCGGCTGCCATACGAGCGCGCTGTGACAGCGTCGGGTCCACCTCGATGAGCAGGGCCTGCACACTGCGGCCGCCGTCATGTTCGGCGAGCACCGGCAGCACGTCGCGTCCGTCACCAGCGCACATGCTGATCAGCCGCCGAACGTCATGCGCATCGTGCGGCCCCTCGGTCAATGCCCACCGAAGTTCATGCTGGACGACGTGCAGCCGCCGCGCCAACGACGAGTGTGGCGATTCGTAGTCCTGGTGCCACCTGAGCCAGTCCTTGGTCACAGCGGCATTCAACCAGCAACCTACCGCTGAACACCGCTCAGCTCCGTCCGCGATCAGGATTGGGGACCGGCGCCGCCGGCGGTGAGGATGCGGTCCAGGATCGCCCGGGATGCGGCGAGCTGGTCGATGGACCGGGTGATCCGGTCGCGCTCGTCGGCGAGGGCGTCCAGCAGCTCGGGGCAGGTCGGCGCGAGCACGGTCACGTCGTCCGGGATGCAGGGCAGGATCTCGGCGATGGCGGCGGTGTTCAGGCCGGCGGACAGCAACAACCGGATGTGCCCGACGGCCCGCACGGCCCGCTGGTCGTAGTGGCGGTAGCCGCTCGACGAGCGGTCCGGCCGCAGCAGCCCCTGCTCCTCGTAGTAGCGCAACGCCCGCGGCGTGCTGCCGGTCCGCCGGGCGAGTTCACTGATCCGCACGGACGCAGCAGATCAGAGCTTGACCTTCACGTCAACGTGAAGGTTTAGCGTCGATCACCATGACGGACGACAACACGATAAGCATTCTCGGCCTGGGGCCGATGGGCCGGGCACTCGCCACCGCGGCACTCGCCGCGGGCCATCCGACGGTGGTCTGGAACCGTACGCCGGACCGGGCCGCGCCCCTGGTCGAGCGGGGCGCGGTGCTGGCGCCCACCGCGGCCGACGCGCTCGGGCGGGCGCCGGTGACGGTCTGCTGCCTGCTGGACCACGACGCGGTCCGGGCCGCGCTGGCCGACGTCCCCGACGGGTCGGACGGCACGCTGGTGAACCTCAGCAGCGGCCATGCCGGCGCCGCCCGGGAGACGCGGGCCTGGGCGGACCGGCGCGGCCTGCGGTATCTGGACGGCGCGATCCTGACCCCGGCGCCGACCATCGGCACGCCCGCCGCGACCATCCTGTACAGCGGCCCGCGCGCCACCTTCGAGCGGCACCGGCCGGCCCTGGCCGCGTTCGGCGGGACCGCCCTGCACCTGGGCGAGGAGATCGGCACGGCGGCGGCGTACGAGATGGCGCTGCTGGACCTGTTCACCATGTCGGTGGGCGGCCTGACCCACGCGTTCGCGCTGGCCGCCGCCGAAGGCATTCCACCCGCGTCGTTCGCCCGCTTCGCGGCGGGCATCGGGACACTCCTGACGGACATGACCGGCCGTGTCGCCGGGCAGCTCGCCGCGGACGACTTCTCCAGCCCGGTCAACACCATCGCGTCGGCCGGCTCCGCGATCGCCCACGTCCGGGCGGCCGCCGCCGCGCACGGCCTCGACGACGAGCCGCTGGGCGCGGTCGGCCGGATCGTCGACCGGGCGGTCGCCGCCGGTCACGGCGCCGACGGGTACGCCCGGCTGGCCCGCTTCCTGGCCGACACCAGATCGGTGCCGGCGTCCACCTGACCGGCCCGAGCGGGCTCGACCCCGGCTCCCACCCGACCCGGACGGTCCGGCGCGCCTAGGATCGGGCGATGTTCGCTGACCTGCAGTGCGTCGTGCTGGACTGCGCCGACCCGGCCGAACTCGCCGCGTTCTACCACGCGCTGCTCGGCGGGACGGTCGACCAACCGGACCGGCGCTGGGCCATCAGCGACGGCTGGTCGACGTTGCACGCGCCGTCCGGCCTCGTCCTGGCCTTCCAGCGGGTGCTCGTCTACCGGCCGCCGACCTGGCCCGATCCGACCCGGCCCCAGCAGTTCCACCTGGACTTCGGCGTACCGGATCTGGACGCCGCCCACGAGCGGGTGGTGGCCCTCGGCGCCACGCTGCTGGACCAGGGACCGGCCGGCCGTGGGTGGCGCGTCTACGCCGACCCGGCCGGTCACCCGTTCTGCCTGGTCCGACACTGAGGGATGGCCCGGCTGGCCCGGCCACTCAGGTCAGGTCCTGGACCGCGGCGCGCAGTTGCCGGTCGCGGGCCCGGGCCCGGTCCTCCCCGTCGGCGAACAGGCCGCGCAGGTCGGCGAACGGCTCCTCGGGCGGGCGCAGCGGCACCGCCGGGTCGACCACCGCCTCGACGACGGTCGGCCGGTCGGCGGCGAGGGCCTCGTCCCAGGCCGGACCGACCAGCTCCGGGCGGTCCACCCGTACGCCGTGCAGGCCCAACAGGCGGGCCCAACCGGCGTACGGCACGTCCGGTTGCGGGGTCGGATCGGACCAGGACGGCTCACCGTCCTGCCGACCGGCCCGGTCCCGGTTGTTCAGCACCAGGATCACGAACCGGGGGTCCGGCCATCCGGGCCACCGGCTGGCGAGGGTGACCAGCTCGCCCAGGCCGTTCATCTGCATCGCCCCGTCGCCGGTCAGCGCGATCACCGGCCGGTCCGGCGCGGCCAGTTTCGCAGCCACCCCGTACGGCAGGGCGCAGCCCATCGAGGCCAGCGTCCCGCACAGGTGGACCGGAACGTTCGGTGGCAGTTGCAGGTGCCGGGCGTACCAGTAGGTCACCGACCCGACGTCGACCGCGACCGACGCGGTCGACGGCAGCCGGCCGGACAGTTCGTGCACGACCAGTTGCGGGTTCACCGGGTCGGCCGGTGCCGCGGCTCTGGCGTACGCCTCCTCCCGCCAGCGGTCCACGGACAGCTCCACCCGGTCGCGCCACTCCCGGTTGGCCCGCTGCGGGATCCGCGGCAGCAGCGCGCGCAGCGTCTCCGCGGCGTCACCCACCAGCGGTACGGTGACCGGGTACCGGCTGCCCAGCCGCCGCCCGTCGATGTCGATCTGGATCACGTGGGCCTGCCCGGGCAGCGGGTAGTAGTCGGTCCACGGGTCGCTGGTGCCGACCAGCAGCAGGGTGTCGCAGCCGGCCAGCAGTTCGGCGCTGGCGTTGCTGCCGACCTGACCCAGCACACCCGTGTGGAACGGTAGCCGCTCGTCCAGCACCGGCTTGCCGAGCAGGGAGGTGGCCACGCCGGCGCCGACCCGGTCGGCCAGCGCGACGATCTCGTCGGCGGCGCCGTAGCCGCCCTGTCCGACCAGGACGGCGACCCGGTGCCCGCCGGACAGCAGGTGTGCGGCGGCGTTCAGGTCGGCCTCGTGCGGCAGCACCCGGGCCGGCGGCAATCCCGGCGCCAGCACCGAGGCGCGCCCGGACGGCCCGAACACGTCGGACACGGCGGCGGTCTGCAGGTGCTCCGGCACCACCACGCAGGTGGGGCTGCGGGTGGCCACCGCGGCCCGGAAGGCCAGGTCCAGCAGCTGCGGCACCTCGGCCGCGGTGGCGGCGGTCCGGACGAACTGGGCGCACGCGTCGCCGAACAGCCGACCCGGTTCCATGTCCTGCCGGTACGCGTCGCCCAGCGGTGATCCGGTCTGCCCGACGATCGCCACCACGGGTTTTCCGTCCAGCTTGGCGTCGTACAGGCCGGTCAGCAGGTGCAACGCGCCCGGGCCGTGGCCCGCCAGGCACACGCCGATCCCGCCGGCGTACTTGGCGTGGCCGGTGGCCATGAAACCGGCCGCCTCCTCGTGCCGGACCCGGACGAAGTCCGGGTCACCGCCGGCCCGACCCAGCGCGGCCACGACGCCGGCCACCCCCTCGCCGGGATAGCCGAAGACGCGTGGCACGTGCCAGGCCCGCAGCCGTTCCACCATCAGGTCGGCGACCAGCCGGACCGGCTCAACCATGGGTTCCGCCCGGGGTGCCCTGGTCCACGTAGCGCAGCACCGCGCCCACCCCGTCGGTCAGGTCGGGTGCCTCGTCCCGGCCTAGGACGGTGACCTCGGCGCCGGTGCCGACCAGGGCCCGGACCAGGGCCGCGTCGGCGCGGACGTGCTGCGGCCGGGTCACCGCCAGCTCGGTGAGCTGTCCCGGGTCGGTGGCGATCTCGGTCGGGTCCGGCCCGATCCAGAGCCGCTCGACCGACGAGGGGTCGTCCACGATGAGCATCGTGTCGACCTGGTTGCGCTGCAACGCGGCGACCACGGCCGGCAGGCCGGCGCCCACGTCCCGTTGGGCTCCGAACCGGTCCAGCGAGGTCTCCACGTGCTGGTTGGCCACCTCGGCGATGGCCTGGACGGTGACGTCGTCCAGCGCCTCGGTCTTGGCCCCCCAGGCCCGGGAGCCGGCGTCGATCTGCACCACCCGGTCCTGCCAGCGTTCCGGCAGTTGGGCCGCGAGCATGGAGCGGGCCTGCGGGTCGCCCGCGACGACCACCACCTCGGCGCCGACCCGGTCGGCCAGGTCGGCCGTGGCGGCGGCGCTGTCGTCGGCGTTGCGCTTCCAGGAGGTCATCGCCTCGCGCTGGAACCGGGCCTGGGCCCAGCCGCCGGCCCGGACTCGGGTGATCGGGTACCGGCTGCCGCCCTCCACCTGGGCCTTGCGGGGCACCTCACCGACGCAGACGCTGTCCAGGTCGGCGCCGGTCCGGCTGGCCAGCACCCGCACCCACGGGATCTGCTCCCCGCGCTGTGCGACCAGCGGCATGGCGTGCGGGATGGGCCCGTGCGCGGCGAGGTCGCGGCGCGGTGGCGCGCTCAGGTACTCGGTGTGCACCACCCGGCCGCCGGTGGCGAACGCGGCGAGTCCGTAGTCACCGACGCCGGGTTCGTGCCTCCGTACGACGTCGTCCAGCGCCGCGACGGTGTCCGGCTCGGTCCGCTGGTGTTCCAGCTCTTCCCGCAGTGCCCGCCAGCGCAGGTCCACCGCGGCGGCGGCGTCCTCGGTGTCCCGGGACGCGTCGAGATACACGGAGGCCCACGGCCCTGGCCGGGCGTACAGCGGGCGAAGATCGGACAGCTGCATGGTCGACCCCTCCCTCGTCTCGTCCCGCGCATACCCGGGCTGGTGGTCATGTCACCTGGGCCGCCGGGCCGCCGGCCGACTGCGGCGAAAATCGTGAAACCCGTTCACTCACGTCGGCGATCGACCAAACTCGATACACTCCGTATCTGGTCAGTGGACGCACGGTGGTGAAAGATGGGTCGACAGACGTATCCGGAACAACTGTCCCAACGCGCCGCGCCGGTCATCACCGGCCACGTGGTCCGGCTGATGGAGGGATACTCCCGCGAGATCAAGGTGGGCCAACCGGTGCTGGTCGCGGTGCTCACCGCCGCCGCCGTCGGTCGGCTGCTCGGCGCCCTGGTCGCCTCGGTGCTGCGGTTCGGCGGCTCGTCCGGCGGGGCGCGCCGGAAGTTCAAGGAGCTGCGCAAGGGGCCGGAGTTCCTGGTGACCCCGCTGCGGCTGCGGATCCGCGACAACCTGCTCTGCGAGGTGGAGATCCACGGGCACCTGCCGCAGACGGCACTGGAACCGCACGACCATGTCCAGGTCACCCTGCGCCGACAGAAGGACGGACTGGCCCCCAGGGTCGAGCGGATCGTCAACCTCACTACCGGGCAACTGCTCACCCCACGTACGCCGACCCTGTGGTCGCACCTGGGCCCCGCGCTGGTCCTGCAGGCGATGGTGGGCCTGACCCTGATCGGGCTGCTCTGCGCCTGGCTGTTCACCCGCGGCGGCTGACCGACCGTTCACCGTTGGCGCATCCGCGTACCCACGCCACCTGGCACCGGGTGGCGCCACCGCTGGCCGAGCGGCACACCGTGGTCTGCCCGGACCTGCGCGGCTACGGCGGCTCGTCGAAGCCGCCGAGCACCCCGGACCACGCCCCGTACTCGAAACGGGCGATGGCGACGGACGTGGTCCGGCTGATGCGGACCCTCGGTCACGAGCGGTTCGCCGTGGTCGGCCACGACCGGGGCGCGTACGTGGCGACCCGGACCGCGCTGGACCACCCGGCGGCGGTGAGCCGGCTGGCCGTCCTCGACTCGGTGCCGATCGGTGCGGCACTGGCCCGCGCCGACGCCCGGTTCGCCGCGCTGTGGTGGCACTGGTTCTTCCTCGGCCAGACCGCGAAACCCGCCGAGCGGGTGATCAACGCCGACCCGGACGCCTGGTACGGCGGCGATCCCGAGGCGATGGGTCGGGAGGCGTACGAGGACTACCGGGCGGCCATCCACGACCCGGCCACCGTGCACGCGATGTGCGAGGACTACCGGGCCGGCCTGGGCCCGGACCGGGCCGCGGACGACGCCGACCGGGCCGCCGGCCGGCGGATCTCCTGCCCGCTGCTGTTCCTCTGGGCCACCGGGGACGACATGGTGGACCTGTACAGCGATCCGGTCGCCGTCTGGCGCGAGTGGGCGGACGACGTCCGGGCCGGCGCCCTGGAGTGCGGGCACCACATGTCCGAGGAGGCGCCCGACCGGCTCGCCGCCGAACTCGCCACGTTCCTCGCCGACTGACGCCGCTCGTTGCTTCCCGCTGTTCGCCGTGCGAGGTTTGAGCCCTCCGTAGCAGAGAGGTGACCGATGGGCGAGGACGTCACGAGTCGTACGTTCACCCGCGAGGACCGGGCCCGCTACCGCGACAAGGTGCGGCGGTGCCTGGACGTGTTCGCCGCGATGCTGCGCGAGTCACGGTTCGACGTCGAGCGCCCGATGACCGGGCTGGAAATCGAACTCAACCTGGTGGACGGGGACTGGCAACCGGCGATGCGCAACGCGGACGTGCTGGCCGCCATCGCCGACCCGCACTTCCAGACCGAACTCGGGCAGTTCAACGTGGAGATCAACGTGCCGCCCCGGCGACTGGGCGGCGGCGGCACCGCGGCCTACGAGGAGCACGTACGGGCCAGCCTCAACGCCGCCGAGGAGAAGGCCCGGACGCGCGGCGCGCACATGGTCATGATCGGCATCCTGCCCACCCTGCGGGCCGGTCACCTGACCGCCGAGACGCTGTCGGCCAACCCGCGCTACGCGCTGCTCAACGAGCAGATCTTCGCCGCCCGCGGCGAGGATCTGCACCTGCGGATCAGCGGCGTGGAACGGCTGGCCACCACCGCGGACACCATCACCCCGGAGGCCGCCTGCACCAGCACCCAGTTCCACCTGCAGGTCGGACCGGCCCAGTTCGCCGCCTACTGGAACGCCGCCCAGGCCGTCGCCGGGGTGCAGGTGGCGCTGGGCGCCAACGCGCCGTTCCTGTTCGGCCGTCAGCTCTGGGCCGAGACCCGGATACCGCTGTTCGAGCAGGCCACCGACACCCGACCGGAGGAGCTCAAGGCGCAGGGCGTACGCCCCCGGGTATGGTTCGGCGAGCGGTGGATCACCTCGGTCTTCGACCTGTTCGAGGAGAACGTCCGGTACTTCCCCGCGCTGCTGCCGGTCTGCGACGACGACGACCCGGCCGAGGTGCTGGCCCGCGGTGACACGCCGACGCTGTCCGAGCTGCGGTTGCACAACGGCACCGTCTACCGGTGGAACCGGCCGGTGTACGACGTGGTCCGCGAACGCCCGCACCTGCGGGTGGAGAACCGGGTGCTGCCGGCCGGCCCGACCGTGCTGGACACCATCGCCAACGGCGCCTTCTACTTCGGACTGGTCCGGGCGCTGGCCGAGTCCGACCGGCCACTGTGGTCGCAGATGTCGTTCAGCGCCGCCGAGGAGAACTTCCACGCCTGCGCCCGGCAGGGCATCGCCGCGCAGGTCTTCTGGCCGTCGCTGGGCTACCTGCCGGTGACCGAGCTGGTGCTGCGAAGGTTGCTGCCGCTGGCCCACGACGGCCTCGACCGGTGGGGCGTGGACGCCGCCGAACGGGACCGGCTGCTCGGCGTCATCGAACAGCGCTGCCTCACCGGCCGCAACGGCGCCAGCTGGCAGGTCGAGACCCTGCACCGGTTGGAGGAGGACGACAACCTGGACCGGGCCGCGGCGCTGCGCGAGGTGGTGCACCGGTACATCCCGCTGATGCACAGCAACCAACCGGTGCACGAATGGCCGGTCGCCGGTTGACCGACCGTGATCCGGCCCTGGCGTTACTCGGTATCCTCGATGCTGGCCAACGGGCGGCGGCCGCACGGTCCTGTTCGAGACTGTTCGGAACGGGCTGAACCGGTTGCCCACGGCGGCCGCCGCCGGCGAGCATTGCCGGAGGACCACCATTCCTTCCGGACGGACGCGCCAGCGGCTCACATCGCCGGACAATGGCCGCCACGCGTCCCGTCATCACCGCAACGACCGAGGAGAACAGGATGCAGCAGGCACCGGCCCCGGTTCACCGCCCGGCAGTCTGAGCATGTACACCGAGTTCCGGACGGAGGTTCTCCCGCCCGCCGATCGCCTGGCGGCCTGGCAGCAGGTGACCGCCGAACTCCTGCCGACCACCGTTACCACCATGCATGAGGACGACTTCCTGGCAGCGGTACGGACGGTGGCTCTCGATGACGTCCGGGTGTCCGTGCTGGATCTGCCGTCGCACGAGGTCTACCGGTCACCGAGGCAGATCCGCCAGCACGACCCGGACCAGGTGATGGCGTGGTTCGGTCTCGGCTCGACCCTCGACCTGGACGTCACGGACCGCGCCTGCAGCATCCACAAGGGAAACTACCTTCTCTACAGCAGCTCGCGGCCGTTCCGCACCCTCCACGGCCGGGGCGCGCGCGGGTTGCTGCTCCAGGTTCCGGCAAGGATGCTTCCCTCGCCGAAGATCGCCGGAGCGTTGTTCAGCGCCGCGTTGCCGGGAGACGGACTCGGCGGGCTGCTCTCCCGTTACCTGATCGAGTTGGTCACGCACGCCGGCGGGTACCGGCCGGCCGACGCGAGCCGGCTGTCCACGGTCACCGTGGACCTCTTCACCGCCTTCCTCCACGGTCTTGATCCGGACGGCGCTCGGACGACCCCCGAGGCGCGCCAGAGGGTGCTGTGGCTCAGGGTCCACGACTACATCGAGCGGCGGCTCGGCGACCCGGACCTGTCGCCGAGGACGGTGGCGGCCGCGCACGCGATATCCGTTCGCACGCTGTACCACCTGTTCGAGAAGGAGAACCTGACCGTGGCCGACTGGATCCGCCGACGCCGGCTCGAACGCTGCCGGCAGGACCTGGCCGACCCACTGCTGAGCCACCGGACCATCCAGTCGATCGGATCCCGGTGGGGGCTCACCGACCCCGCCCACTTCAGCCGGGCCTTCCGCAAGGCGTACGCCACGTCCCCGACGGACTATCGCAAGCGATCCGTCGGGGGCGTTCCGGCGGGGTAGACCGTCGTCTGTGGACCGGGCCCCGGCCGCCGGGACCCCGGATCATCCGGGCATCCCGCACGGCCGGGAGGCGGTCCGGGTACCGAGCCGGTGCTAACCGGTCGCGGGGGCGAAGGTGATCCGGGAGCGCAACCGCCGGAACCCGGTGCGTTCCAGGTCGGCCACCACGGCCACCCGGTGGGCGTCCACGTCGGCCACCACCTCCCGGGCACCGCCCTCGGCCAGCACCCGTACCGCGTCGGCCAGCAGTTCACCGCGGGCGTCCTCGTCGAGCAGGCCGAGGTAGGCCAGCAGCGGGTAGCAGGCGTCCCCCGCCGTACCGGCCAGCCCGACCGGCTCGCCGCCGCGCAGCGCCACCCGCCAGTCCCCGGGCGGGCCGGTGAGCCAGGACAGCGGCTCGGTGGCCAGGTCCACGCCGCCGACCGCCAGCGCCACCTCGCGGCCGGTCAGCACCTCCGGGTCGGCGATCCGGGCGACGAGGGCGTTGATCTCCGCCGCGTCGGCGGCCGGGCGGATCGGGTACCGGCCGGCGGTCGCCGGCACGGGTTCGCCGGTCCAGGACAGGCGCAGCCGCTCGCCGCCCTCGACCAGGCCGGCGAGCCGGGCCGCCGCCATCGGCGGCTCGACCACCGCCCGTTCCTGCGGGCGGCGGCGCCAGTACGCCGGCATGGTGGCGTGGTACAGCTTCGGTCCGCCGAGCGCCTCGTGGGCGGCGCGCAGCAGCGCGGCGCCCGTCTCCGGCTCGGCGTCCAGGTCGAACCGTTCCAGCCACGGCTCGCCGACCGCGCCGGGTGGCAGGACCCAGGCGGCGCGGCCGACCACCCGGCCGGCGCGCAGCGCGACCCAGGTGTGCTCGGGCCGGTAGCCGCCGCTGGCGAGCCCGTCGGCGTAGCCGACCTTGCGCAGTTGCGGCAACGGGTCGGGCATCGATTCGAACAGCTTCTCCTCGCCCGCGACGAGCGGGCGGACGACCAGATCGGTCATGGGTGATCCTCCGGGGTGCCGGACGCTCCGGATCAGACCCGCGGGGACGCCGGAACGCGGGCGGAGCGCAGAACATCGGACATTGTTCTGACCTCCTTCCGGCTCGACGGCGTGCCGGAGAACTTACCCGCCCCCGGCAACCGGCCGCAACCCGCCGTGCGCCACCGACGCCGCGCGCCGGGCGACGCGGGCCAACGCCGCACACCCGCGACGCGGGCCAACGCCGCACACCGCGACGCGGGCCTGCCGCTCAGGCGTGCGTGACCACGACCGCCGACTCGGCGGGCAACTGGATGCCGTCCCGCATCACCGTCGCGCCGGGCGTGGTGGCCAGCAGCACCCGCCGGACCACCTCGGGCAGGGTGATCCGTTGCGGCCGGGCCGCCAGGTTGGCCGCCACCGTGCAACCGCCCCGGCCGACCACCACGAACTGGTCGCCGTACCGGACGTCGACCCGGTCCAGCCGGGGGTCGGACAGGTCGGGGTGGCTCTTGCGCAGCGCGATCAACCGGCGGTGGAAGTCCAGCGTCTCCCGGTGGCCGGGTTGGTCCAGCTCGGTCCAGTCCAGCCGGGACCGGGTGAACGTGGCCGGGTCCTGCGGGTCGGGTACGTCCGCCTCGGCCCAACCGTGCGTGGCGAACTCGCGACGCCGGCCGGTGGCCACCGCCGCGGCGAGTTCCGGCTCGGGGTGGCTGGTGAAGAACTGCCACGGGGTACGGGCGCCCCACTCCTGGCCCATGAACAGCATCGGGGTGAACGGCGCGGTGAACAGCAGCACCGCGCCGACCCGGAGCAGGCCGGGCGAGAGCGCGTCGGTGATCCGGTCGCCGACCGCGCGGTTGCCGATCTGGTCGTGGTTCTGCAGGTACGCCACGAACCGGTGACCCGGGACCGTCGAGGTGTCCACCGGCCGGCCGTGGCTGCGGCCACGGAAGCTGGACCAGGTGCCGGCGTGGAAGAACGCCCCGGTCAGCACGTCGGACAGGCACTGCAACGAGCCGAAGTCGGCGTAGTAGCCCTGCCGTTCCCCGGTCAGCAGGGTGTGCAGGGCGTGGTGCGCGTCGTCGTTCCACTGCGCGTGCAGCCCGTACCCGCCGGCGGACCGCTCGGTGATCAGGCGCGGGTCGTTCAGGTCCGACTCGGCGATCAGCGACAGCGGGCGGCCGAGGTGGGTGGAGAGGTTCTCCACCTCCATCGCCAGCTCCTCCAGCAGCGGGGTGGCCCGGTGGTCGACCAGGGCGTGCACCGCGTCCAGCCGCAGGCCGTCGACGTGGTAGTCGCGCAGCCACATCAGCACGCTGTCCAGGATGTAGCGGCGGACCTGGTCCGAGCCCGGCCCGTCCAGGTTGACCGAGCGGCCCCAGGTGTTGCTGCCCTCGGCCAGGTAGGGCCCGAGCATCGGAGCGTAGGCCCCGGAGGGCCCGAAATGGTTGTAGACGACGTCGAGGATCACCCCCAGCCCGCGGGCGTGGGCGGCGTCGACGAACCGCTTGAGCCCGTCCGGGCCGCCGTACGGCTCGTGCGGGGCGTACCAGCAGACGCCGTCGTAACCCCAGTTGTGCTCGCCGTTGAAGGCGTTCACCGGCAGCAGTTCGACCAGGTCGACGCCGAGGCCGACCAGGTGGTCGAGGCGCTCGATCGCCGAGTCGAAGGTGCCGCCCGGGGTGAAGGTGCCGACGTGCAGTTCGTAGAGCACGCTGCCGGGCAGTTGCCGGCCGGTCCAGCGCTGGTCGGACCAGGCGAACGCGGACTGGTCGTAGACCCGGCTCAGGCCGTGCACGCCGGCCGGCTGCCAGGCCGACCGGGGGTCCGGCAACGGGCGGTCGGCGTCGTCGAGCAGGAATCCGTAGTCGGTGCCGGGGCCGGCGTCGGGCACGTCGACCCGCCACCAGCCGTCGTCCGACCGGCGCATCGCCCGGTCCGACCCGACGACCGGGTCGGGGCTGGTGGTGGTCTCCCGCGTCCCGGTCGAGCCGCCCAGCCGGAGCCGGACCCGGCCCGCGGCGGGCGCCCACACGGAGAATTCGGTCATGGTGTCGCACCCGTTCCGTCGACGGGGACCAGCAGGGCCACCGGGTAGCGGTCGAGCAACCCGGCCAGCGGGATCCGCGTGCCACCGTAGACCCGGTCGGTGAACGCATCGCGTACCCGGTCGGCGCCGGGAAGTGACAGGACGGTGTCGCCCCAGCCGCCCCGCCGGGCCAGGCCGACCGGCAGCCGGGTCGCCACGGTCACCGCACCGCCGCGGTCGAACGCCACCACGTGGTCGGCCGCCCGGCCGTCGACCGGCACCGGACGGTAGCCGGTGAACAGCTCCGGCCGGTCCCGCCGCAGCCGCAGCGCCGTCGCCACCACGAGCAGCTTCGCCGCGCCGTCGGCGTCGACCGCCGGTCGCCAGCCACCGTCCAGCCGGTCCAGCAGCTCCCGCCGTACGGCGAAGTCGACCGGACGGCGGTTGTCCGGGTCCACCAGCGAGTTCTCCCACAGCTCGGTGCCCTGGTAGACGTCCGGGACGCCGGGCATGGTCAGCTGCACCAGCTTCTGCCCAAGCGCGTTCGACCAGCCGTACGGGGTGATCACGTCGACGAACTCGATGATCTTCCCGCGCAGCTCCGGGTCGTCGTAGCAGCGGTCCACCACGGCGTGCAGCGCGCGTTCGAATCCCTCGTCCGGGTCCGTCCAGCCGGTGGAGTCGCCGGCCTCCCGGGCCGCCTTCTCGACGTACCCGTGCAGCCGGTCCCGCTCGATCGGCCAGGCCCCGGCGACGGTCTGCCAGAGCAGGTGGGCGAAGGCGGGGTCGGGCAGCGGCGCCACGGCGGACCATTCGCCGACCGTCCGGGCCCACTCGCGCGGCAGTTCGGACAGGACGGCGAGCCGGGCCCGGACGTCCTCACCGCGCTTGGTGTCGTGGGTGGACAGGGTGGTCATCCCGGTGGGGTGCCGGGCCTGCCGGGCCGCCGCGGCCCGGTGGAACTCCGCGACCGGCAGGCCGAACCGGCCGGGACCACCGCCCACCTCGTTGAGCGCGACGAACCGGGTCCACCGGTAGTAGGCGGTGTCCTCGACCCCCTTGGCCATCACCGCGCCGGAGAACTGCGGGAACCGGCGGCCCAGCTCGTCCTCCGGGTCGCGCAGCCGGCGGGTGAGCCGGTCCAGCACCCCGATCAGCTCGGGTCGGCGCCGGCCGGCCTCGGCCCGGGCCCGGGCCAGGTGCCGCAGCCCGTCCGGCGGGTAGCTGCGGTAGACCGCGTAGTTCGCCGCCAGCTCGGCCAGCGCCGCGCTCACCTGCTCGCCGTCCTGCTCCGGGACCAGCCGGGTCAGCCGGGCCAGTTCGGCGGCGAGCAGACTGGTCGCGGCGGCCAGCTTGGTCTGGTGGGTCAGCTCCGGCCAGGACGTCTCCCGACCGGTGAGCCGGGTCTGCAGCGCGGTGAACTCGCCCTCGGCCGCCGGGTCGACGAACAGTCCGCACACCTGCGCCAGCGCGTCGTACCCGGTGGTCCCGTCCACCGGCCAGGCCGGCAGTTCCTCGCCGGGCTCCAGGATCTTCTCCACCAGCAGCCACGCGTCCGGCGCGGCCTCGCGCAGCCGGGCCAGGTAGCCGGCGGGGTCGCGCAGCCCGTCCGGGTGATCGACCCGGATCCCGTCGACCTCGCCCGCGGCGACCCAGCGCAGTACCTCGGCGTGCGTGGCGTCGAACACCGCCGGGTCCTCGACGCGCAGGCCGGCCAGGTCGGACACGGCGAAGAAGCGCCGGTAGTTGAGTTCCGCGTCGCCGCGCCGCCAGGAGATCAACTCGTACGGCTGCCGGTCGTGCACGGTCCGCGGGTCGTCGGCGGCGGTGCCCTCGGCGATCGGGAACCGGTGCTCGTGGTAGCGCAGTTCGCCGTCGACGATCTTCAGGTCGTCCAGCGCGTCCGGGGTGTCGGCGAGCACCGGGACGCGGATCCGTCCCCAGGTCCAGTCGATGTCGAACCAGTCGGCGTAGCGGGACTCCCGACCCCGGCGCAGCACGTCCCACCAGGCCGGGTTGGCCGCCGGGACGCGGACGCCGGCGTGGTTGGGCACGATGTCGACGACCAGGCCCAGACCGGCGTCCCGCAGCGCCGCGACGAGCCGGAGCCGGGCCGGTTCGCCGCCCAGTTCCGGGTTGACCGCCCGGTGGTCCACCACGTCGTAGCCGTGCTCGGAACCGGGCGTGGCGGTCAGCAGGGGTGCGCTGTAGAGGTGGCTGACGCCCAACGCGGCCAGGTAACCGGTCAGACCGGCGGTGGCGTCCAGGTCGAAGGCGGGACGTACCTGCACCCGGTAGGTGGCGCTGACCGGCACCTCACACCATCCTCTCCAGTACGACCAGGCACCGGTCCGGCACCTGGAGCACGCCCGCGGCCTCCACCACCTCCCGGTCGTCCGGGTCGGGCTCGGCCGTGCTGATCACCCGCTGCCACTTCTGACCGTAGTCCCCGCCGGGCAGGACGAAGTCCAGTGCCGCGTCGTGGGCGTTGAAGCAGAGCACGAAGGAGTCGTCCACGTGACGCTGGCCGTACTGGCCGCGCTCGTTGATGCCCTCGCCGTTGACGAACAGCAGCACCGCCCGGCCGAAGTCGTTGCCCCAGTCGTCCGGGGTCATCTCCCGGCCGTCCGGGGTGAACCAGGCCAGGTCCGGCAGCGGACCGTCGGCGTGCCGGGTACGCACGTCCCGGCCGGTGAAGAAGCGGCGGCGGCGGAAGACCTGGTGCCGGGCGCGGAAGTCGGTGAGCGTACGGACGAAGTCGAGCAGTTGCTGGTCGACGTTGTCCCAGTCGATCCAGGCCAGCTCGCTGTCCTGGCAGTAGGCGTTGTTGTTGCCGCGCTGGCTGCGGCCCAGCTCGTCGCCGTGGCCGATCATCGGTACGCCCTGGGAGAGCATCAGGGTGGCCAGGAAGTTGCGCCGTTGCCGGGCCCGCAGGGCCAGCACCTGCGGGTCGTCGGTGGGCCCCTCCACCCCGCAGTTCCAGGACCGGTTGTGACCCTCGCCGTCCCGGTTCTCCTCGCCGTTGGCCTCGTTGTGCTTGTCGTTGTAGGACACCAGGTCGTTCAGGGTGAACCCGTCGTGGCAGGTGACGAAGTTGATGCTGTGGAACGGCCGGCGTCCGTCGTCCTGGTAGAGGTCGGCCGAGCCGGAGATCCGGGAGGCGAACTCGGCCAGGGTGGCCGGCTCGCCGCGCCAGAAGTCCCGGACGGTGTCCCGGTACTTGCCGTTCCACTCGGTCCACAGCGGCGGGAAGTTGCCCACCTGGTAACCGCCCGGGCCGACGTCCCACGGCTCGGCGATCAGCTTGACCTGGCTGACCACCGGGTCCTGCTGGACCACCTCGAAGAAGGTGGAGAGCCGGTCGACCTCGTAGAACTCGCGGGCCAGGGTGGCGGCCAGGTCGAACCGGAACCCGTCGACGTGCATCTCCTGCACCCAGTACCGCAGCGAGTCCATGATCAGCTGGAGCGAGTGCGGGCTGCGGACGTTGAGGCTGTTGCCGGTGCCGGTGTAGTCGACGTAGTACCGCCGGTCCTCCTCGGACAGCCGGTAGTAGCTGGCGTTGTCGATGCCCTTGAAGGCCAGCGTCGGACCGAGGTGGTTGCCCTCGGCGGTGTGGTTGTAGACCACGTCGAGGATCACCTCGATGCCCGCGGCGTGCAGCGCCTTGACCATCCCGCGGAACTCCTGGGCCTGCTGGCCGACCCGCCCCATCGCGGCGTAGCCGTGGTACGGCGCGAAGAACCCGATTGTGTTGTAACCCCAGTAGTTGCGCAGGCCGAGGTCGGTCAGCCGGTTGTCGTGCACGAACTGGTGCACCGGCATGAGTTCCAGCGCGGTCACCCCGAGCCGGGTCAGGTGCTCGATCATGGCCGGGTGGGCGATGCCCGCGTACGTCCCGCGCAGCTCCTCCGGGATGCCCGGGTGCCGCATGGTCATGCCCCTGACGTGCCCCTCGTAGATCACCGACCGGTGGTAGGGGATCCGCGGCGGCTTGTCGTTGCCCCAGTCGAAGTACGGGTTGACCACCACCGCCTTCGGCACGTACGGCGCGGAGTCGGTCTCCGACATCCGGTCCGGGTCACCGAGGTCGTAGGCGTAGACCGCCGGGTCCCACTCCACGTCCCCGTCGATCGCCTTGGCGTACGGGTCGAGCAGCAGCTTGTTCGGGTTGCACCGCAACCCGGCCCCCGGGTCGTACGGGCCGTGCACCCGATAGCCGTAGCGCTGGCCGGGCCCGACGCCCGGGAGGTAGGCGTGCCAGACGTAGGCGTCCACCTCGTGCAGCCGGATCCGCCGCTCGGTGCCGATCCCCCACTCGTCGAACAGGCACAGGTCGACCGCGTCGGCGACCTCGGAGAAGAGGGCGAAGTTGGTGCCCGTCCCGTCGTAGGTGGCACCCAGCGGGTAGCGGTCCCCCGGCCAGACCTGCATGTTGCTCCCTCGTCGCTGCCGCGCCGGGCGACCGGCGTGTCGGGGGATGATGCCCCGTCCGTCCGCGTTCCAATCTACCCGCCCGGCGGGTCGTGTTGATCATGAACGCGGAAAGCCCCGAGGTCGGGACGACACCCGTTCGGGACCGGCGGCTACGACACCGGCCGCCGACCCGCGGGGCGGGTCGGCGGCCGGCGACAGGTGACCGTGGAAACCGGGCTCAGCGCTGGTCGAGCGGGGCGTAGTCGCGTTCCGCCGCGCCGGTGTAGAGCTGCCGGGGACGACCGATCTTGTTCTCCGGGTCGTTGATCATCTCGCGCCACTGGGCGATCCAGCCGGGCAGCCGGCCGAGCGCGAACAGCACCGTGAACATCTTGGTCGGGAAGCCCATGGCCTTGTAGATCAGGCCGGTGTAGAAGTCCACGTTCGGGTAGAGCTTCCGGGAGACGAAGAAGTCGTCGGCGAGCGCGATCTCCTCCAGCTTCATAGCGATGTCCAGCAGCGGGTCCGGCTTCTCCATCCGGTTCAGCACGTCCTGGGCGGCCTTCTTGACGATGGCGGCCCGCGGGTCGTAGTTCTTGTAGACCCGGTGGCCGAAGCCCATCAGCTTGACCCCGGCCTCCTTGTTCTTCACCCGGCGGACGAACGCCTCGACGTCCCCGCCGTCGGCCTGGATCTGCTGCAGCATCTCCAGCACCGCCTGGTTGGCACCGCCGTGCAGCGGGCCGAACAGCGCGTTGACGCCGGCCGAGACCGAGGCGAACAGGTTGGCCTGGCTGGAGCCGACCAGCCGGACGGTGGAGGTCGAGCAGTTCTGCTCGTGATCGGCGTGCAGCACGAACAGCATGTCCAGCACCCGCGCCGTCACCGGGTCGACCTCGTACGGCTCCGCCGGCACCCCGAAGGTCATCCGGAGGAAGTTGTCGACGTACCCGAGCGAGTTGTCCGGGTAGAGCTTCGCCTGCCCGATCGACTTCTTGTACGCGTACGACGCGATCGTCGGCACCTTGGCCATCAACCGGACCGTGGACATCTCCACGTGCTCCTGGTCGAACGGGTCCAGGCTGTCCTGGTAGAAGGTGGAGATCGCGCTGACCGCGGAGGAGAGCACCGCCATCGGGTGGGCGTCCCGCGGGAAGCCGTCGAAGAACCGGCGCATCTCCTCGTGCAGCAACGAGTGCCGCCGAATCCGGCTGGAGAACTCCTCCAGCTGCTGCGCGGTCGGCAGCTCGCCGTAGATCAGGAGGTAGGACACCTCCAGGAAGGAGGACTTCTCCGCCAACTGCTCGATCGGGTAACCGCGGTAACGCAGGATCCCGGCGTCCCCGTCGATGTAGGTGATCTCGGAGGAGCACGAGGCGGTGTTGACGAAGCCGGGGTCGTAGGTGACGTACCCGGTCTCCTTCAGAAGATTGCTGGTGCCAATCCCGGACGGCCCCTCGACGGCGGGCTTCACCGGCATCGACAACTGCCCACCGGGGTGGTCAAGCTTGACATCCGTCATCTGATCCCTCGCTTTGCCGGCAGATCGTCGTTGAAATTGCCTCAGGTTTCACCGTAGTGCGCTGGCGTGCCAGGATGCCCGCTGTGGTGGCCCGGTGAGGCACGCGTCACCCGCGTCCCGGCTTGCCGGTTGGGAAAAGACTTGTTAACGGTCGTGGTTTCCTCCCGCCCCCGGTCGGACCAGGTCCGATTCCTTCAAGACCGGGGCGTACCCCGCCCCGTAGCTTCGACGCATGGCACCTCGATTCGATCTCGTCGGCATGGTCGTCGCCGACATGGCCCGCACGTTGGCCTTCTACCGCCGGCTCGGGCTGGACATCCCGGCCGACGCCGATCACCAACCGCACGTGGAGGTGACCCTGCCCGGCGGCCTACGCCTGGCCTGGGACACCGAGGACACCATCCGGTCCTTCGACCCCGAATGGCAGCCGGCCCCGGCCAACGCCGGTCGGGTGGCCCTCGCCTTCGACTGCGGCACGCCGGACCAGGTGGACGCCGTCTACGCCGAGTTGACCGGCGCCGGATACCACGGGCAGCTCCCTCCGTTCGACGCGTTCTGGGGCCAGCGCTACGCGAGCGTGCACGACCCGGACGGAACGGGCATCGACCTCTTCGCCCGCCAACCGGGCGCCACCACCGACTGACGCCCGGCGGGTCGGTCCGGCGCGGCGTCGACCCGGCCGGCCGCGACAGCCGGTCGGGCCGGGAGACGACCCCGGCGGCGTCGGGCCTACGCCGGGACGGCCGGGCCCGTCGACAGCAGCACCCCCAGCGGTACGCCGGCCAGGTCGCGGATGTCGCGGGACAGGTGCGGCTGGTCGGCGTACCCGGTGCGGGCGGCCACCTCGGCGGCCGGCAGCCCGGTCCGGGCCAGGGCCAGGGCGCGCCGCAGCCGCAGGATCCGGGCCAGCGTCTTCGGACCGTACCCGAAGAGGACCTGGCTGCGGCGGTGCAGCTGCCGGGCGCCGACGCCCAGCTCGACGGCGACGGCGGCGACCGGCCGGCCGGCGCCGAGCCGGCGGGTCAGCAGCGCGGCGGCCGGGTCCGGGCCGCCGGCCTCGCGCAACCGATCGGCGGCCACCGCTTCCAACACCGCCGCGACGGCCGCGGCCTCGGCCGTGACCGTCCCCGGCAGCGGAGTGGCCGCATCCGGCACAGCCGTCCCCGGCGCAGCCGGGGTCGACCCGTCGAACGCCCGGGCGGTCAGCTCGCGGGCCAGGCGTTCCGACCAGAGCGCGGCCAGCGGCAGGCGCTGGTCGCGCAGCCGGTCGGCGGGGACGCCGAGCACCGCCGGGCCGGTGCCGGGCGGCAGGCGCAACCCGACGTACCGCTCGCCGGTCGGCCCGGCGGCGAGCTGCGCGGTGGTGTCCGGGCCGGCGACCAGCAGGCCGGTCTCGGACGACCAGATCAGGTCGATGCAGCCGTCCGGCAGCACCCGGGTCGGTGCGGCGCCGACCGGCCGGACGCTGTGCCACAGCACGGCGCCGGCGATCCGCGACGGCGCCTCCCGGTACATCCCGCCAGCCTGCCAGCCTCCCGCCCAGCGGGACAACCGTGATTCATATCGTTGTCCTGCCTCACCCGCATGGTGCGGACCCGGCCGGTCGGCCGGGTCCGCGTGCCGCCGGCCTCAGGCGGACTCCCGGACCGAGATCTCGACCGGGGCCGGCGGCGCCGGGTGACGTTGGTCGGGGCGCTGCCGGTCCGGCCGGTGCTCGTCCGGCCGGCGGTGGTGCAGCCAGGCGCGCAGCAGGACGAACCGCAGCACCGTGCCGGCCAGGTTGGCCACCACCAGCACCGCCAGCTCCACCACCCGCGGCGGCCCGTTCACCAGCGCGTGCAACGCGGCCAGGGAACCGCTGGTCAGCGCCAGGCCGAGACCGAACACGGTCAGGCCCTGCAGGTGGTGCCGGACCAGCAGGTCCCGACCGCTGACGCCGAACGTCAGCCGCCGGTTGGCCGCCGTGTTCGCCACCGCCGTGACCAGCAGCGCCACCAGGTTCGCCCCCTGTGCCCCGAGCGGCGCCCGCAGCAGGGCGAACAGCACCAGGTACGCCAGCGTGCTGGCCACCCCGACCGCGGCGAACCGGACCGCCTGCCGGGGCAGCCCGGCCGGCACCGGACCGTCCGGGGTGGACAGCGGCGCGCGGCCGAACTGTCCGCGTACCTCGGTCAGCGGCAGCCGGCCGGTGGCCAGTCCCCGACCGAGTCGCCAGATGCCGCGCAGGTCGGCCGCGGCGGTGGCGACGAGGTCCACCCGGCTGTCCGGGTCGTCGATCCAGTCCACCGGCACCTCGTGGATCCGCATCCCGGCCCGCTGGGCCAGCACCAGCAGCTCGGTGTCGAAGAACCAGCCGGTGTCCCAGACCAGCGGCAGCAACCGCTGGGCGACGTCCCGCCGGATCGCCTTGAACCCGCACTGCGCGTCGGAGAACCGGGCGGCCAGGGTGGCCCGCAGCAGCAGGTTGTAGCCCCGCGAGATGATCTCCCGCTTGGGCCCGCGGACCACCCGGGCCCCCCGCGACAACCGGCTGCCGATGGCCAGATCCGAATGCCCGGAGATCAGCGGCGCCACCAGCGGCAGCAACGCCGCCAGGTCGGTCGACAGGTCCACGTCCATGTACGCCAGCACCGGTGACTCCGAGTCGGACCAGGCCGTCCGCAACGCCCGGCCGCGCCCCTTCTCGCCCAACCGGAGCACCCGTACGCCCGGCAGCTCCTCGGCCAGCGCGGTCGCCACCCGGTACGTCCCGTCGACGCTCGCGTTGTCCGCCACGGTGATCCGGAACGAGTACGGGAACTGGTCGGTCAGGTACCCGTGCAACCGTCGGACGCACGGCTCCAGGTCGACCTCCTCGTTGTACACCGGCACCACCACGTCCAGCATCGCCACCGGGGCGGTACCCGGCCCTCCGGGCGGCACCGCCGCCGAGCCCGGCACGCCTCAGCCCTCCCGTCCGCTGCTCAGGTCGTAGAGCGTCTCGCCGTCCACCGTCTTCGCCGTGAAGTTCTCGGCGACCCAGGCGGCGATCTCCGCACTGGCCCGGCTGCCGCCCTGGGCCCGGAACCCCTCGCCGCCGATGAGGTAGTGGATCCGCCCCTGCCGGACGTACTGCTGGAACCGGGCCAGGGTGGGTGACGGGTCGCTGCCGTTGAAGCCGCCCAGCGGCATCACCGGCCGCCCGGTGGCCAACTGGTAACCCGAGGCGTTGTTCGAGCCGACCGTCGCGGCGACCCAGGTGTACGAGTCGGCGTCCTGCTCCAGCAGGGCGCGCAGCTCCGCGCTCGGGGTGCGCGAGTCGAGCAGCCCGCCCATCCCGCCCGGACCGCCGTTGCGCCCGCCGAGGGCGTAGCCCGTCCGGCCGTCACCCGGCCCGCCCGGCATCCCGTTGAAGGAACCCGTGCCGCCCGGGAACTGCCCACCGCCGGGGAACTGCCCACCGCCCGGGAACTGCCCGCCGGGTCCCTGCCCGCCGGGGAACCGGCCACCGCCCGGGAATCCACCGGGGAACCGACCGCCCTCGGCGAACCGGCCGCCGGGGAAGCCCCGCCCGCCCGGACCGAAGTCGCCCCGTACGGCCGGACCAGCCGACGGGATGGCACCCCGCTGCGCGGTGGCCGCCGTGTCCAGCGAGTAGCCGAACGGACCGGCCAGCGCCGCCGCCGCGCCGACGGTCAGCACCGCCGGGGCGGCCCACCGGGGCAGCCGCCCGGCCAGCACCGTCACGACCGCGGCGGCCAGCCCGGCCACCAGCACCGCGGTGCGCAACCAGGGATACCAGTCGGGACTGCGACCGAGCAGCACGTACGCCCACCAGACGGTCACGGCCAGGACCACCCCGAGCACCGCGGTGGCCCACAGGTGCCGGCGCCGCCGCCACAGCAGCACGGTCCCGATGCCGATCAGGGCGCCGATCGCCGGGGCCAGCGCGATGCTGTAGTACGCGTGGAAGATGCCCTGCATGTAGCTGAAGGTCAGCCCGGTGACCAGCAGCCAGCCGCCCCAGAGGACCAGCCCGGCCCGGACCCGGTCGGTACGGGCGGCCCGACCGGCCAGCGCCAACCCGACGACCAGCAGGATCAGCGCGGCCGGCAGCAGCCAGGTGACCTGGCCGCCCAACTCCGCGTCGAACAGCCGCAGCAGCCCGGTCTGCCCGGAGGCCGGGCCGAACCGGACGCCGCCGCCCCCGCCGACCCGCCCCTCCTCGGTCCCGGTGAGCCGGCCGAACCCGTTGTAGCCGAAGGTCAGACCCAGGATGCTGTTGTTCTGCGAACCGCCGATGTACGGCCGGGCGCTCGCCGGCATCAGCTCGACGATCGCCACCCACCAGCCGGCCGCGACCAGCAGGGCCACCCCGGCGACCAGCAGTTGCCGGATCCGCCGCCAGAGGCCGGTCGGCGCCGCCAGCAGGTAGGTGACGGCGAAGACCGGGATCACCAGGAACGCCTGCAGCATCTTGGTCAGGTAGCCGAGACCGACCAGGGCGCCGGCCAGCGCCAGCCACCGGGTGCCGGCGGTCTCCACCGCCCGGACCGTGGCGTACGCGCCGGCCACCAGCAACAGCACCAGCAGCGCGTCCGGGTTGTTGAACCGGAACATGAGAGTCGCCACCGGGGTGACCGCCAGCACCGTACCGGCCAGCAGGCCGGCGGCCGGCCCGTACCAGCGGCGGACGGTGGCGAACAGCACGCCCACCGAGGCGACCCCGGCCAGTGCCTGCGGGACCAGGATCGCCCACGAGTTCAGGCCGAAGACCCGCACCGACAGCGCCATCACCCACAACGCGGCCGGGGTCTTGTCGACGGTGATCGAGTTGCCGGCGTCCGACGACCCGAAGAACAGCGCCTTCCAGCTCACCGAGCCGGCCTGCACGGCCGCCGAGTAGAACGAGTTCGCCCAGCCCGAGGCGCTCAGTCCCCAGAGGTAGAGCAGCCCGGTGGCCACGAGCAGACCGACCAGCGCCGGACGTACCCAGCGGGGGGCCGGCGGTGGCGCGGCGACCGCGGCGCCGGCCGGGCCGACGACCGGCTCCGGGGTGAACGGCGGCGGCCCCGCCGGGCCGGCCGGGCCGGGCTGGCCGGGCGGGTGGGAACCCGGCGACGCGTCCGCGGCCGCCCGGTCCGACGGGCCGGGGTCCGACTTGTTCAGCACGCTCTCTGACTGGTCCATGCCGGCTAGGTTCGGCCACCTCGCTGGCGTCCCACCGTGAACGACCTATGTGTCGGCTGTGAGCAACGGCAGGCGGACCCGGAACACCGTCCGGCCGGGGCCGCTGTCCACCATGACGCTGCCGCGGTGCGCCTCCACCACGGCCGCCACGATGGCCAGACCGAGGCCGGTGCTGCCGGCGGCCCGGGACCGGGAGCTGTCGCCCCGGGCGAACCGTTCGAAGATCTCCGGCCGCAGTTGCTCGGGAATGCCCGGTCCCTCGTCCAGCACGGTCAGCTCGGCGGTCCCGGCGGTGGTGGTCAGCCCGACGGTCACGGTGGTACCGGGCGGGGTGTGCGTCCGGGCGTTGGCGAGCAGGTTGCCGACCACCTGATGCAGCCGCTCGTCGTCGCCGCGGACCCGGACCGTGTCGTCGGGCAACTCCAGCCGCCACTTGTGGTCCGGGCCGGCCACGTGCGCGTCGCCGACCACGTCGACCAGCAACGTCGACAGGTCGACCGGGTCGGCGGCCAGCGGCCGGCCGGAGTCCAGCCGGGCCAGCAGCAGCAGGTCGTCGACCAGTTTCGTCATCCGGACGCTCTCCGACTCGACCCGGCGCAGCGCGTGCGCGACGTCCGGCGGCAGCTCGGCGCCGCCTCGGCGGGTCAGTTCGGCGTAGCCGCGGATCGCGGCCAGCGGGGTCCGCAGCTCGTGGCTGGCGTCGGCGACGAACTGGCGTACCCGGGTCTCGCTGGCGTGCCGGGCGGACAGCGCGGCGGCCACGTGGCCGAGCATCCGGTTGAGCGCCGCGCCGACCTGGCCGACCTCGGTGCGCGGGTCGGTGTCCGCCGCCGGCACCCGGACCGACAGGGCCACCTCGCCCCGGTCCAGCGGCAGTTCGGCGACCCGGCCGGCGGTGGCCGCCATCCGGCGCAGCGGGCCCAGGCTGCCCCGGACGATCAACGCGCCGGCGCCGCCGGCCGCGATCAGCCCGATCCCGGCCAGTCCGGCCTCGATGGCAACCATCCGCCAGACCGTCTGCTGCACGACGGCCAGCGGCAGGCCGGTGATCAGTACGACCCCGTCGGGCATCTGCCGGGCCAGCAGCCGATAGTCGCCCCACTCACCGATGACCCGGGTGTGCGGTCGCCCGTCGGCGGGCAGGCCGGCCAGCGGAGCGACCTGCGCGGTGGTGAGCGGCTGCTGCGCGACGATGGCGTCCGGGTCGTACCGGACGGCCTGGGTCTGCCCGTCCGCCCGACGACCGGTGATGGTGCCGTCCGGCGCGAACTGCGGGGGCCGGAAGCCGCGTTGCGCGTCCGCCGGCGGCGGTCCGCCGGACGCGCCGGGCCAGCCGGGCAGGTTGGACTCGGGACCGCCGCGCGGCCGTTCGAACCGCACCGCGGTGCCGTTCAGCTGCCCGTCGAGCTGGTGCACCAGCACGTAGTGCAGCACGACGGCGGTCACCCCGCCGATCGCCACGCAGACCACCGCGACCAGCCCCACCACCGCGACCACCAACCGGGTACGCAACGGCTGACCGGCCCAGGCCCGGCGGGCCGTGGCCGGCCAACCCGGCCGGAACGGCCGCGGGCGGCGACCTACGCCCGCCCGCCGATCCCGCCCGCCACCGGGCGGCGGCCGGTCAGTCGGCGGGCTTGAGGACATAGCCGGCCCCGCGCAGCGTGTGGATCATCGGCGTCCGCCCGGCGTCGATCTTCTTCCGCAGGTACGAGATGTACAGCTCGACCACGTTGGCCTGGCCGCCGAAGTCGTAGTTCCAGACCCGGTCCAGGATCTGCGCCTTGCTCAACACCCGGCGGGGGTTGCGCATCAGGTAGCGCAGCAGCTCGAACTCGGTGGCGGTGAGGGCGATCTCCTCGCCGGCCCGGCGCACCTCGTGGCTGTCCTCGTCGAGGGTCAGGTCGCCGATGGTCAGCAACGCGTTCTCCTCGGCGGCGACCGCGAACCCGGACCGGCGCATCAACGCCCGCAGCCGGGCGATCACCTCCTCCAGGCTGAACGGCTTGGTGACGTAGTCGTCGCCGCCGGCGGTCAGCCCGGCGATCCGCTCCTCCACCGCGTCCCGGGCGGTCAGGAACAGCACCGGGACGGTGGGGGTCTGGTCACGCATCCGCCGGAGCACCTCGAAGCCGTCCAGGTCGGGCAGCATCACGTCGAGCACCACCGCGTCCGGCTGGAACTGCCGGGCCAGCCGCAGCGCGCCCATCCCGTTCGCCGCGCTGCGCACGTCCCAGCCCTCGTAGCGCAGGGCCATCGACAGCAGGTCGGTCAGGGTGGGCTCGTCGTCGACCACCAGCACCCGGATCGCCTCGCCGTCGGGCCGGTGCAGCTCGACGTGTCCGGTTCGCGCGTTCATGACCATGCCCACCAGGGTCCCCGCCTCCACTGTGCCCGACCTCGGCGCTTCCTGTGTACCAGCTGTGCGTACCGACCATCCCCGGGACACTCGCCCACGTCTTCCGACCGGCCCTACCCGGTGGTAACTTGCGGGGCAGCCGGTGGCACCGGACGGCACCGCAGCCGGGTGGGGAGTGGTCGGATTGACCAGCGACGACGGACGGCGCCGGGTCCGGATCGCCATCATCGGCGCCGGGTTCGGCGGGATCGGCACAGCGATCCGACTCCGGCAGCGGGGGTACCACGACTTCCTGGTCTTCGACCGGGGTACGCAGGTCGGCGGCACCTGGCGGGACAACACCTATCCCGGCTGCGCCTGCGACGTGCCGTCACTGATGTACTCGCTGTCGTTCGCCGCCAACCCGGACTGGACCCGCAGCTTCTCCGGCCAGCCGGAGATCTGGGCCTACCTGCGCCGCTGCGTCGACCGGTTCGGCCTCGCCCCGCACCTGCGGCTGCGGCACGAGGTGACCGCCGCCACCTGGGACGACGCGCAGCGGTGCTGGCTGCTCGACACCTCCGCCGGCCGCTACCGGGCGGACCTGCTGGTGGCCGCCGGCGGGCCGCTGTCCGAGCCGGCGGTGCCCGCCCTGCCGGGCCTGGCGACCTTCACCGGCGAGGTGTTCCACTCGGCCCGCTGGAACCACGGTCTCGACCTCACCGGCCGGCGGGTCGCCGTGGTCGGCACCGGCGCGTCGGCGATCCAGTTCGTTCCCGAGATCGCACCGGTCGTGGACCGGCTCACCGTCTTCCAGCGGACCGCCCCGTGGGTGCTCCCCCGGGTCGACCGGCCCACCCGGGACTGGGAACGCCGGCTCTACCGGACGGTGCCGGGCGCCCGCCGACTGGCCCGGGCCGGCGTCTACTGGGGGCGGGAACTCGCGGCCACCGCCTTCCTGCGGCCCGCCCTGATGCGGTCCGCGCAGGCGGTGGCCCGCCGGCACCTGCGCGCGGCGGTGGCCGACCCGGCGCTGCGCGCGGCGCTCACCCCGAACTACACCATGGGCTGCAAGCGGGTGCTGCTGTCCAACGACTGGTATCCCGCGCTGGTCCGGCCGAACGTGGCAGTCGTCCCGCACGGCGTCGCCGAGGTACGCCCGGGCTCGGTGGTCGCCGCCGACGGCACCGCACACGACGTCGACACGATCATCTTCGGGACCGGCTTCCACGTGACCGACCTGCCGCTGGCCGAGCGGATCACCGGCCGCGACGGACGTACCCTGGCCGCCAGCTGGGCCGGCAGCATGCGGGCCTACCGGGGCACCTCGGTGGCCGGCTTCCCCAACCTGTTCCTGCTGCTCGGTCCGAACAGCGGGTTGGGACACAATTCGGTGGTGTTCATGATCGAGTGTCAGATCGACCAGTTGCTCGGACTGCTCGGCCACCTGGACCGCACCGGCGCGGTCGCGGTCGAGCCCACCGAGCGGGCCCAGCGGGCGTACGTGGCCCGGATCGACCGGAAGATGGCCGGCACGGTGTGGTCCCGGGGCGGCTGTCGCAGTTGGTACCTGGACGCCACCGGGCGCAACTCCACCCTGTGGCCGGGCTACACCTGGTCGTACTGGCTGCGCACCCGGCGGTTCGACGCCGCGGCGTACCGGGCGGTGACACCGGCCCCACCGGTGGACGCCGGCGTGCGCGGGCGGGCCGACCGGTGAGCGGCTCGCTGGCCGGCAAGGTCGTCCTGGTCACCGGGGCCGCGCGGGGCATCGGCGAGCACACCGCGCGGGAGGCGGCCGCCCGGGGCGCCCGGCTCGCCCTGGTCGGGCTGGAACCCGGCCGGCTGGCGGACCTGCGGGACGACCTCGGGGCCGACCACGCCTGGTTCGAGGCGGACGTGACCGACCAGGCCGGCCTCGTCGATGCGGTCCGCGGCACCGTGGAACGGTTCGGCGGCATCGACGCGGTGGTCGCCAACGCCGGGATCGCCAGCCGGGGCACGGTGGCCACCGGCGACATCGAGGCCATGGTCCGTACCGTGGAGGTCAACCTGATCGGGGTGATGCGGACCGCCGGCGCCACCGCGGCGCCCCTCATCGCCAGCCGCGGCTACCTGTTGATCGTCTCGTCCGCCGCGGCCTTCGGGGCGCTGCCGGGAATGGCCGCCTACTGCGGCTCCAAGGCCGGCGCCGAGCACTTCGGCCACGCGCTGCGGCTGGAACTGGCCCACCACGGGGTCGCGGTCGGCACCGCCCACCCGTCCTGGGTGGACACCGACCTGGTCCGGGACGCCAGGGACGACCTGCCGGCCTTCCGGGCCGCCCTGGACCGGTTGCCCTGGCCGGTCGGTTCGACCACCCCGGTACGGGCCTGCGCCGCCGCGTTCGTCCGGGCGATCGAGCGCCGGCAACGCCGGGTGTACGTCCCGCGCGCCCTCGCGCTGGTGCAGGCGACCCGGTCGCTGGTGGTCAGCCCGCTCGCCGACCGGTTGATCGGCCGGTCGGCCCGACGGTCCGTACCGGTGATGGAGGCCGAGGTGCGCGCCCTGGGCCGGTCCTTCGGCCGGCACACGGCCCGGCCCGGCCCGGGCGAACGGTGACCGCCGCGATGGACGTGATCGTCGAGCGTCGGGGCAGCGGCGAGCCGCTGGTGCTGCTGCACGGCATCGGCCACCACTGGCGGGCCTGGTCGCCGGTGCTGGACCGGCTCGCCCGGGTGCACGAGGTGGTGGCGATCGACCTGCCCGGTTTCGGCGGTTCACCGGTGCCGGCGACCGGGTTGCCCGCGGACATGGCCGGCGTCGTCGCGGGCGTGACGGACATCTTCGCCGAGCTGGGCCTGGACCGGCCGCACGTGGCCGGCAACAGCCTGGGCGGGGCCATCGCGCTGGAACTGGCCGCCGCCGACCGGGTCGCCTCGGCCACCGCCATCTCCCCCGCCGGTTTCTGCACCGCCCGGGAACTGCGCTGGGCGGTCGGCGTGCTCGGACTGCACCGGGCGGCGGCCCACCTGCCCGGTCCGGCGCTGCGCGCGCTGCTGGCCGTGCCGGCGCTGCGGGCGCTGTCGTTCGGGATGATCTCCGCCCGGCCGGGGCGGGTGCCGGCCGCCGCCGCGCTGGCCGACGCCCTGGCCCTGCGCGGGGCACGGGCCTTCCGGGCCACCGCCCGCGCCGGCCGCGGGTACGCCTTCCGCGGTGAGCCGGCGGTGCCGGTCACCGTGGCCTGGGGCACCCGGGACCGGATCCTGCCCTACCGGCAGGCGGCCGTTGCCCGGCAGCGGCTGCCGGGCGCCCGGCACGTGGACCTCGTCGGCTGCGGACACGTGCCGATGCACGACGACCCGGACCTGGTCGCCGCGGTCATCCTGGCCACCACCGGCGCGGCCCGCTGACCGCACGACCACCGCCGGCTGGCCGGGTGGCGCGGCGTCGGTGTTTCGCCGTCCCTCGGCCGGGTAGCCGCACCCGAGCGACCTGGGGAGGTACGCATGTCGGATTCGTGGGTGCATGAGGCCGGGGCGACCGCGGCGGGCGGCCATGTCCGGACCGACGACGGTGAGTTGTCCAGCACCCTGGCGTCACCGTTGGCACCGCACTGCCACGGCCTCACGCCCGAGCAACTGCTGGCCGCCGCGTTCGCCTCCTGCCTGCACCACGCGGCGGTGGAGGCGGCGACCGCGGTCACCGACGAGGCGCACACCGTGCAGGTGCACGCCGAGGCCCGGCTCGGCCGGGACGCCGACGGCCGGTACCACGCCGACGTGCACGCGAGCATCGGCTCGGCCGGCCTGACCCGCGACCAGCTCGCCCATCTGGTGGAGTGCGCGGACCGGTTGTGGCCGTTCTCCAGCGACGGCGGCCGGCACTCGCTGACCGTCACCGCGGCCGACCACCGCGGCCGCTGACTCCCGCGACCGGCGGTTCGGTTCGCTCCTACCAGCGGAAGCCGGCCGTCACCGCCCGATGGTCGCTCGCCGGGGTACGCAGCACCCCGGCCGAGGTCGCGGTGAGACCACGATAGAAGACGTGGTCGGGGCGGATCAGCGGAAGCCGGGACGGCCAGGTGAAGCCCGGGCCGGTGCCCGCGTCGGCCTGCGCGTCGCGCAGCAGGTCGGTCAACGGGGTGATCATCCGGTCGGTGCTGGCGGTGTTGAAGTCGCCGAGCGCGATCACCCGCTGGGCGGTGTCCCGGCGCAGTTGCCCGGCGAGGGCCCGTACGGTGCGGTCGCGGACCGCGGTCTCCCCGGCCCGGGCCGAGCCGAGGTGCACGACGTAGACGGTGAGGTCTCCGTTCGGTGTGCCGACCACCGCGCGCAGCGCCCGGGTCCAGCCCAGGCCCGTGTCCACCCCGGCGGCGTCCCGGATCGGAAACCTGCTCCACAGGCCGACCGTGGACTCGGTGACCTGGTACGGGTAGCGATGTCCCAGGTGCTCCGCGACGGTGTCCCGATCGCCGTCCGAGACCTCCTGCAGAGCGACGAGATCCGCCCCCGCGTCGACGACCGCGTCGACGGTGGCCTGCGGTTCGGCGTTGTCGGCGAGCAGGTTCTGACTGACCACCCGCACCTGGGCCGGGCCACCGCCACCGGGTAGCCAGGCCGGGCCGAACAGCGCCACCCAGGCGACGGTCGGGACGATCGCCGCCGCGAGGGCGGGCCAGGCGCGGCGTAGTGCGGCGGCCAGCGCCAGCAGCGGAATTCCGAGGCCCAGGAACGGCGTCACCGTGTCGAGCAGGCTGCCCATGCCCCGCACGTTGGGCACCAGCCGGTGACCGATGATCACCAGGGCGAGCAGGACGGCGATCACCGTGATCAGGATGCCGCGACGCCGCCGCGGGACGCGTACCGCTCCCTCGTCCGTCATGTGGGTTCCGCTGGCCGTCACCGGCGCAATCGTATCGTCGGCGGCGGCCCGTCCGGTGGGACTGGCGTTGAAAAGGGTTCAATGGCCCCGCTCCGCGGCGCACCGGCCCGGCCCGCTCGGCGGTCGACTGTCCGGTTCGGGACCTGTGTGATCGGCCTCGGCCGATCCGCCCCGACCGGAAGGGACCGCCGGCCCCGGGCCACCTCCACCGAACGCCCGAGGCGCGCGCCGGCCCGCGGGACCACCGACGGCGGCGGCGTTTTGCGCGGATGTCACGGACTGCCGACGACAGTTCGGGCATGTCGGTCTTGGTGTCTCCATCCGGCTTGCCGGCACCCTGCCACCCACTGACCGATGAATCAGCGAAAAGTGTGGCGCAGCCCACGTGACCTGCGGATTCATTTCACGATCGAGCTGCCTAGCCTCGGCGGGTGCATGGCAACAGCAAGATCGAACAGGACCTGACCCCCACCTCCGGGGCTGACCGTTCGGTGGAGACGCCATCGAACGATCGGTCCAAGCGGGCCCGCCGCACCACGCGACGCGCGGTGCTGTCGTCGACGCCCTTCCGGATCGCCCTGGCCACCGCGGTGGCCACCGGCCTCGGCGTCGTCGCCGTCGTCGAGACGCGGTCCGCCGGCGAACCGGCCCCGTCGGTCCGGGCCGGCGTCGCCGAACGGGCCGAGGTCGTCGAGCGGCAGCCGGCCAGCCGGGCCAGCGAGCGGGCCCCGCTCCCGCCGTCACCGTCGGCCACACCCGCCCCGTCGGCCAAGCCGAGCACGGCGCAGCCGGTGAAGAAAAAGAAGAAGCCGCTCCCCCCGGCCCGGCCGCGGCCGGTGGCCGGCCTGGACCAGGCCCAGATGGACAACGCGCACACCATCGTCCAGGTGGGCCGGCGGCTGGGCGTGTCCAAGCGCGGGCTGGTGATCGCCGTCGCGACCGCGATGCAGGAGAGCAATCTCTACAACCTGGCCAGTGACGTGCTCCCCGAGTCGCTCGACTACCCGCACCAGGGCACCGGGTCGGACCACGACTCGGTCGGCCTGTTCCAGCAGCGGCCCAGCTCCGGCTGGGGCGCGGTGGCCGACCTGATGCGGCCCAGCTACGCCGCGCAGCAGTTCTTCGAGGCGCTGCTGGCCGTGCCGGGTTGGGAGGACCTCGCCGTCACGGTCGCCGCGCAGACCGTCCAGGTCTCGGCGTTCCCCGACGCGTACGCCAAGCACGAGGGGCGCGCGACGATCATCGTCGAGGCACTGACCTGATCCGCCGGGGGTTCCCCATCCGCACCGCCCCGGGCCGGGACGCTCGTCCCGGCGGGGACGGTCCTCAGGCCAGCTGAGCCGGCGTCCGCACGCCGGCCGGCGACTCGTCCAACAGGTCCTCGATCCGGACGTGCCGGAGGATCTCGTCGGCCCGGATCTCCCGCTGCCGGCGGGCGTACAGGGCCGCCTCGAAGTCCCGGCGCGCCTGCATCGCCTCGGAGTACGCCCGGTCCCGGACCTGCCTCGCCTCGGCCTGCGCCGCGGACAACGTGTGCCGGGCCCGGGCCAGGATCCGCACCGCCTGCCGCCGGGCCACGTCCAACTCACCCGCCGGATCGGCCACGGACGTGGTGGCGCCGGCCGGGGCGTCGGCCCGATCGCGCAGCAGTCCACGCAGCCGGTCCAGGTCCCGCCGCAGCGAGTCCAACTCCACCCGTACCCGGGCGTCGACGTCGGACCGGGCGGCGAGCCGGACCAGCCGCTCACCCAGGCTGTTCAGACAGGAGTCGACCGCACCCTCGTCGTACCCGATTCCGACGACCGGAAAATTCATCGCGCTGCCCCCAGGAAGCCGGTGTTCGTCTCACCCGCCATCCTTCCGACCGGCGCGTCGGCCCGAGCTGTTTATCGAAAAATCCTCATCATCTTCCGATCGGGCCGTCCCCGGTCGGGTCGGTCGGGCCCTCGCCGGCGGACCGGTCAGCCTTGTTTGGGCAGGACCACCACCCGGCCGAAGAACTCGTCGATCCGGCGGACCACCTCGTTGAAGTCGTCGAGCCCGATCGGCTTGGTGACGTACGCGTTGGCCTGCAACGTGTAGCTGCTCAGGATGTCGGTGTCGGCGTTCGAGGTGGTGAGCACGACGATCGGGATGCTCCGCAGGTCCTCGTCCTGCTTGACCGCGCCGAGCACCTGACGACCGTCCATCCGGGGCATGTTCAGGTCGAGCAGGATCATGTCCGGCCGGGCCGCGTCCTCGTGCCGGCCGGTACGCCGGAGGAACTCCATCGCCTCCTCGCCGTCGCTGACCACATCGATGGTCTTCTCGACGTCGGAGCCCTCCAGCGCCTCCTCGATCATCAGGACGTCACCGGGGTCGTCATCGACCACGAGGATGCGGACCATGGGGAACCTGCCTTCGGATCGACGGAGGAACGTGGGCCGCGGCGGCCCCGACGGGGCCGGTCTCCGGCGCGGGAAATCTAGCCGATCAACGCTCCGGCAGCGCTACCGGGTCGTCCCGATCGTGCTCATATCGCAAGACCTCGGCCAGCCCGCTGATCTCCAGCACCCGGGCCACCCGCCCGGTGGCGCCGGTCAGGCGCAGCCAACCGCCGAGTTCCCGGCTCCGGTTGTCGCCCCGCACGAACGCGGCCATTCCCGCCGAGTCGCAGAAGCCCAGATCGCCCAGGTCGACCAGGAGGCGGTGCCGGCCGTCGGCGAGCAGGCCCTCGATGGTGCTGGTCAGTTCGGGCGCCGTGGCCATGTCCAGTTCGCCGGTCAGGTGCAACCGCGCGATCTCGCCACGCTCGGCGTAGGTGATGGTGATCGCCACGGCCTGTCCCCTCCGGTCGGGAGCCGGGTGCGGAAATATTTGCAGTGAGGCAATCGTACGCGCCCCGTGACCCCGAGCGGCAGTGCGGGGCGGCAGGGCGTGCCACTCGCCGTCCATGCAGGCCACCACGACCCGGCCCCGGTTCGGCCGCGGACCGGCGTACGAGGAGACCGCGGCGACCACCCGTTCGCTGATGTGGGTCGCCGCGTGTTCCTGCGCCACGCTCCACTCGTTGCTCTGCCACCACCGGCCCACCTGCTCCTGGGCCGGGACGATCAGCCCCAGCAACACGTCCTCGGCCGGTACCCCGTCGGCCAGCAGACCGAGCGCGACGTCCGTGGCACCGTACTCGTCGGCCTCGCCGAGACACTCCAGGTACCGGGGACGGACGGCGGCCAGCGCGGCCGGGCTGTCGGTCATGCGGTGGAGTTCTCCCGTTCCGGTCGTCCGTCGGGCACGGCGCGCAGGTGGCGGACCGGTACGGGCGCCGCCCGGACCGCCAGCACCGCGATGTCGTCGTGTTCCCGCCCGGCGAGCCAGTCGGAGGTCACCTGCTCCACCCGCTCGGCCAGCGCGGGCGCCGGCATCCGGTGGCAGCCGGTCATCGCGGCGGCCAACCGGTCGGCACCGAAATGCTCGTCACCGCGCCGACCGCCCCGGGCCTCGGTCACCCCGTCGCTGTAGAGCAGGCAGGTTTCCCCCGCCGCCAGGCGCACCGTGACCTGCCCGATCCGGGCGTCCGGGACCACTCCGACGAGCATCCCGTCCAGCCGGACGGTCTGCACCGAGCCGTCGGCCCGGATCAGCATCGGGGCCAGGTGTCCGCCTCCGGCCAGGGTCAACCGCACCCCGCCGTCCCGGTCCGGCCGGGCCGACCCGAGCACGATGGTGGCGAACCGGCCCTGACCGTGCGCCTGGGACGTCTCCAGCATCGCCTCGTTGAGCAGCGCCAGCAGCCGGCGCGGCTCGGTCTCGACCCGGCGCAGCGCCTGCACCGCCTGCCGCAGCTGACCGGTGAACACGGCCGCCTCGACACCCTTGCCGGACACGTCACCGAGGTAGAACAGCGCGTCGCCGTCGGGCAGCCGGTGGCTGCCGTAGAAGTCGCCGCCGATCCGGAGGGTCGCCTGGGCCGGCCGGTAGGCGGTGCCCCACTCCAGGCCGGGCACCGGTGCCGGTTCGATCGGCAGCAGGCTGGCCTCCAGCGTCTCGGCGATGTCGGCCTGCTCGCGGTAGAGCACGGCGGCGTTCAGTGCCGCGCCGGCCCGGGCGGCGAAGCCCCGCAGGACCTGGAGGTCGGGCTCGGCGAAGCCCTGGACGGCCGGGCGGACCAGCACCAGCGCACCGGTCGGCGCGCCGGTGCCGGGCAGCGGGACCACCCGGGCGGACACCGCCGCCAACTCGTGGCCGGCGAGCCACCCGGTCTGCACCAACTGCTCGGCCAGCCAGTTCGCGGTGTGCGGCTCGACGCCGGCCAGCGCCTCGTCGATGGCCGGCGGCAGGTCGTCGACGTCGAGCACCCCGCCGTCCACCACCGGCAGGTCGTCGTCGGCGGCCACCGCGCGCCACCACCGCGCCCGGCCGAGCCGCGGGGCGAGCACCAGCACCGCCACCCGCCCGAGCACCGGTACGGCGAGCCGGGCCGCGGCCCGGGCGGCCCGGTCGACGTGCAGCGGGTTGCCCAGCCGCTGGCTGGCGTTGGCCAGGAAACCGGAGCGGGAGCGCTCGGCCAGCAGCGCGTCGGCCCGGTCGACCGCCTCGGTGACGTCCTCGACGTACCAGCCGTGACGGTCCTGGGGCAACGCGACCCGGCGGACCCGGATCCGGCGGCCCTCGTGCACGACCTCGGCGTCGGCCCGACCGGAGCCGGCCGCCTCGATCAGCCGGCCGTCCTCGGTGGCGGTGAGCAGCTCGCCGACCCGGAGCCGGGGGAAGACTCCGGCCGCGACGTCGCTGACGTCCCGTACCACGCCGTCGGCGGCACAGATGACCACACCCTCGCGGAACCGGTCGACGGCCTGGGCCCGGGCCGCGTTCGACGCGGCCTCGGCGTTGGTGTGGGTAACCGGCGGGTCGGGGAGCCCGTGGCCGTCGGACCGGGTGACGACGCGGGCGGCGCCCGAGGCGGAAACCGGTCCGTCGCCCGGGTCCCACCCCCTGACGTCGGCCGAACCCACCAGACCTGCCTCCACCCCACGTCCCGCGTGCCGCGGATTTCGGGGCACGTGTGTTCCAATATTCAGACCCACCCTACGCCGATACGGCCCGGGCGCCACCGCACGGCCGCGACGCACAGGATGGCCCGACCCACGGCGCCGTCCCGCCCCGCGCGGCCGGCCCTCTGTTGTTACGCTCAGCCGATCTTGCTGGTCGGCCGATTCCGGAAAGGCGTGATCATCGTGCCTCGTGGTGACAACGGCTCGGCACCGCCGTTCACGCTGTCCACCGCCGACGCCGAGTCCCGCCACCCGGTGGTCACCGTCGGTGGTGACCTGGACTTCCAGACGGCCGACACGCTACGGACCACGCTGACCGGGTTGGTCGCCGCGAATCCGATCGAAGTGACCCTGCGCGTCGCGGACCTCCGCTTCGTGGACAGCACGGGTCTCGCGGTGATAGTCCACACCTGGCGGGCGTGTCAGGACGCCCGGATCGTGCTGCGGGTCACCGAGGTGCCCCGGTTCCTGGACACCATGTTCGACATCACCGGCGTGGCCGAGCTGCTCGCCCGGCCCGTGCCGGCCATCCCCGAGGAGCGCAACGCCACCACCGTCTGACGTTTCCGGTGGGGTGCGGAGCGGGAAGAGAGGCCGACATGAAGCGCGAGGCGCTCGCCATCGAGGTCGTCCGCTCCGGCCCGGAGACGGCCCGCCTGCGGTTGCGCGGCGATCTGGACTTCGAGACCGCCGGCTCGCTGGTTTCGGCCGCTGCGACGGCGCGCGGTGACGGATTCCGCCAACTCGAGGTTGACCTGTCCGGACTCGGCATGTGCGACTCGTCCGGCCTGTCCGCGCTGATCGACATCTTCAAGGCCGGCGAGCGGACCGGGGGCTCGGTCCGGTTGACCGACGTCGGTGACCAACTGCGCCGGCTGCTGCACCGGACCGGCCTCGACGACGTGCTCGGCGTCGGCGAGCCGTCGCCGGAGCACCGGTCCGCCGAACCACCCACCCGACTCGCCGGCTGACCCGTCACCCCGGTCAGCCGCTCGACCCGGCCCGGTCAGCCGCTCGACACGGTTCGCCTGGTCAGCCGCTCGACACGGTTTGGTCTGCCGGTTGCCCGGCCCGTTGGTCTGCCGGTTGCCCGGCCCGTTCCAGGTCCTCCGGCTCGCCGCTGTCGGGAGGTTGGAAGACGTACCGGACGAACTCCCCGACCAGGTCGTCGTCGTCCGAACCGGGCCACTGCCCGGCGGCGTCCACGCCGATCACCTCCCGGTTCGTCTCGTCGCTCTCCTCCACCAGCGCCCACACCGTCACCGGGTACGAGCAGGTCGCCTCCGGGGCTGTCCGCCACCGGGCGTACCAACCGGGCCGGGCGGGGACGATCTCGACGAGCCGCTTCACCCTGTCCACCTTCCCTGGAACACGTCTGCCGATCCGGTTCCATGCTGCGTCCGGCCCGGGTGAGCGGCCCTCATCCGACCCGGGTGAGCCCGTTTGCGGCCCAACAGGGCGGGAAGCCCCGGGCCATGAGCGGCAAGCAGATGGAGGGCGACAACCAGCGGCGCCGGGCGCTCGCCCGGCAGGCCCGCCAACGCGGCGACCGGGCCAGCCGGTCCGGCGCCACCCTGGGTTCGGCCAAGCAGGTCGAGCACCGGTCGGAGAAGCACCGGGACGGACCACCCGCCGCCGGATCGCGCAAACCGGTTCCCGGCCGGGGTGGTCCGCCGCCGGCGGCGCCCGCGCCGGAGCGGCCGTGGCCGCTGCCGGACCCCGACCCGGCCGGCACCGCGCCGGGGGCCGTCGCCGTCGTCCAGTACCGGCAGCTCGTCCACGACGTGGCACGGCACTCCGGGGTCGACTTCGACCAGGCCCGCGCGGCCGCCGAGGCGACCGTGCTCGCCCTGGCCCAGGCGCTGGAACCGGCCGGCCGGGAACAGCTGCTCGACGCCGTGCCTCCCGAACTGGGTGACGACCCGAGGCTGGCCACCACTAACCGGCGGACCGACCTGGCCGGATTCCTCGACGAGGTGGCCCGGCTCAGCGGTCGTACCCCGGAGCAGGCCCGCTACCAGGCGCAGGCCACCCTCGGCGCGCTTGCCGCACAGGATCCGGACCTGGTCGACTCGCTGGAACTCCCGACGGCGTTGACCGATTTGCTGGGGCCGTCGCCGGCGGGCGGGGACGGGGTGGGGCCGGCCGGCGGCACCGCCGCGTTGACCGACGACGAGTTGCGGACCGCCCTGGCCGAGCTGCCGTACTGGTCGGGTGACCGGCGCGCGCTGTCCCGCACCATCGAGCTGCCGCCGGACAGCCTGGACCGGGTGCTGGACCGGCTGGCCCGACTCAAGGCCGACACCGGCCGCGGCCCCAGCATCGGCCGGCCGGCCCGCAACCTCGCGGTGCTCACCGTACGGACGAAGGGCGTCGGCGCGGTGACGGGGCTGGACGTCGAGCTGGCCCACCGGGTGGACGCGGCCGTCGACGAGGCGGGCGCCGGCCTCGCCTGACCGGACCCACCATCGGGGCGTGCCGACGTCCGGTTACCGTGCCGGGGTGCGTCGTCCGGAGCGGGAACCCACCGGCCTGGCGGTACGGGTGGACTCCGGGCTGGCCGCCCTGGTGCCGGACCCGGCCCGGCCGGGCGGGCGGATCCTGCTGCTCGACGGGGTGGAGCAGTCGTACGTCGACGTCACCGACCCGACCTACCTGCACTTCGACTACGTACGCCGGATGGCCTCGGTCATCGACACCGCCACGCCGGCCGGGGCGCCGCTGCGGGCGCTGCACCTGGGCGCCGGTGGCCTGACCCTGCCGCGCTTCGTCGCCGCCACCCGCCCCGGCTCGACCCAGCGGGTGGTGGACCGGGACGCCGAGCTGGTCGAGCTGGTCCGGCGCGCGTTGCCGGCACCGGCCGGCGACCCGACGATCGTGATCGCCGACGCGCGGGCGGCGGTGGAGTCCGCGTCGGACGCCGGCTTCGACCTCGTCCTCGGCGACGTGTACCGGGCGGCGCGGATGCCCGGTCACGTCGCGACGGCGCAGTTCGCCGCGCAGGTCGCCCGGGTGCTCCGGCCGGACGGCCTGTTCGTGGTCAACCTGACCGACCTGCCGCCGTTGGCCTTCTCCCGTACCCAGGTCGCCACCCTGCGGCACGTCTTCGCCGACGTGTGCCTGATCGCCGACCGCCGGATGGTCCGCGGCCGGCAGCACGGCAACGTGGTGCTCGCCGCCGCCCGCCGGGCGGGCCGGCTCCCGGTCGACCGGCTGGCCGCCCGCGCGGCCCGCGACCCGGTTCCCGGCCGGGTGCTGCACGGTGCCGACCTCGCCGCGTTCGCCGCCGGCGCCCGGCCGTCGTTCGACCCGCCGGCCTGACCGCGCGGTCAGCGGGCGCGCACCGGCATCTCCGGGGCCGCGTTCTCCAGCGGTACGTCGTTGGCCGGCACCAGGCCGAGCTGCACGCCCGGCCGACGCGTCGTCGCGTCGAGCAGCCAGTCCGCACCGACCCGGGCCCGGTTGCCCGGCATCGCGAACAGGTGGTAACCCCGGGTCACCGCCTTCGCCGGCAGCCCGGCCAGCGGCACGTGCAACGGGTTCGCGGCCGCGTCCCGGCCGCCCAGGTCCACCACGAACCCCAGGTCGTGATGCCGGTACGGGCGGCACCGGCCCTGCCCGAACGACGCGGCGATGTTGTGCGCCACGAGCTTGCCCTGCCGCTCGGCGTGCTGCGCGGTCATCGGGGTGATCTTGCCGGGCCGGGTCAGGTCCGGCACCGCGGCGGCGTCGCCGCAGGCGAAGACCTCCGGCCGGCCGGGTACGCCGAGGAACTCGTCCACCAGCAGCCGACCCTTCTCGGTCCGCAGCCCGAGCCCGTCGACCAGCGGGTCGGGTCGCACGCCGACGCACCAGACCAGCGAACGGGTGGGCACCGACCGGCCGTCGCTGAGGCGTACCCCGTCGCCGGTGGCCTGCTTCACGGACATGCCGAGACAGACCTCGACGCCGCGACCGTCGAGCACCCGCCGGGCGGTCTCGGACATCCGCGGGTCCAGCTCGGGCAGCACCCGGTCGGCCACGTCGATCAGCATCCACCGCGGGCGCAGGCCCAGCCGCGGGTGCTGGGTGGCCAGTTCGTCGGTGAACAACTGCCCGTGCGCGGCGACCTCGGTGCCGGTGTACCCGGCGCCGACCACCACGAAGGTGCACCGGGCCTCCCGCTCGGCGGGGTCCTCGGCCACCTCGGCCAACTCGATCTGCCGGACGATGTGGTCGTGCAGGTAGAGGGCCTCGGGCAGGCCGCGGAAGCCGTGCGCGTGCTCGGTCACCCCGGGGATCGGCAGCAGCTTGTTGACGCTGCCGACGGCCAGCACCAGCCGGTCGTAGGTCAGTTCGCCGGCGCCGTTGTCGGGTTGCTGGTAGCCGACCCGCCGGCCGTCCAGGTCGATCCGGTCCGCCTCGCCGATGACCACCCGGACGTCGGGCAGGGTCGCGCTGAGCGGAACGGAGATCCGGGTCGGTTCCAGGACACCGGCCGCCACCTCGGGCAGCAGCGGCAGGTAGAGGAAGTAGTCGGTCGGGTTCAGCAGGACGATCTCGGCGCGACCGCGGGCGATCCGGGCCAGGCTCTTCGCCGCGTGGTAGCCGGCGAACCCGGCGCCGACGATCAGGACGCGTGGTTTCGTCATAGCCCCTGGCGTTCCCGGCACACCCCCCGACAAACATCGGTGCCTCCGCGGCCTCCGGCGGCCGGATGACGGTGCGACTGCAGTCGCGTACGTCCAGGAGCCGGCCTCCCGGGCAGCTGACCGGCCACGATCACTGGCACTTTTTCGGTAGCCGTCCCGGGGTGTCCTGCCGAAAAACTGTCAACGATCGTGAACGCCGCTCAGGGCAGCCCGGGTGCGGCCAGTTCGCGACGTTCACAGCAGTCCGGCGAGCCGGTAGAGGACCTGCGAACCCGCCACCGCGACGTTCAGGCTGGTCCCCGTACCGACCATGGGTATCTCCACGACGGCGTCGAGCACGTCCAACGCCTCCTCGGGGATGCCGTCGGCCTCGCGGCCGAGCACCACCACCGTCCGGCGCATCGGCCACAGTGGAGCGACGATGAGATAACCCCAGCAGGAGTGGGCCCCGGGACGGCGGGCGGCGCGCAGCTCGCGGCGGGGGGCGCACCCGGCCGGCCGGGCTCACCAGAGGGTGGCGGCTCCGCCGCGGGAGGGATCAGGCATCGGCGATGTGCTTCGCGGCGCGCCGGGCCCGGTCACCGGTTGACCTCAACCCGGGTTGAGGGACGACGATGCGCGGATGGACACAGAGGAGATCTGGCTCGCCGAGGTGCAGGAGCGTTCATTCCACCGGGCCGGCGCCGCGACCACGTCGTCGTTCCCGGTGGCGAACCGGATGACCGGCGCGCAACTCGCGCGCCACCTCTCCCCCGGCGGGTACGGCGTGCTGGCCACCACGAGGGCCGACGGCCGGCCGCACGCGGCACCGACCAGCCTGGTCCGGCACGATCGGGCGATCTGGCTGCCGTCCGTCGCCGGCGCGGTACGCCTCGCCAACCTCGCGGTCAACCCGTGGGCGTCCCTGGTGGTGATGCGCGGCGACGGCCCGGAGCACGTGATGGCGTTGCTCGAAGGACCGACCACGGTCGTGGACGCGGCCACGGACGACGCCGCGGCGGCCGCCCGCCGGTACGGCCGCGAGCCGTCCTGGGCCACCGCGTGGATCCGACTGACCCCGCGAAAGATCCTCAGCTACGCGGGCGCGGAGGCACTCCTGCCCTGACGCCCTCCGGGACCGGCTCGCCCGGGTGACGGGCCGGGACGGCCGGTCAGCCGTCGAGCGGGTTCGGTAGGCCACGGACCGGTTCGCCGACCAACCGCCGGTCGGCCTCGACCGGGCCGACCGGGTCCGGTGGCAGCGGTATCCGCAGGAAGACACTGCCGCGCAGGTCCAGCCAGGCGTCGGTGGGTGCCCGGACCAGCCGCAGCATCACCTCCCCGCAGCCGGGGCAGCGGGCCACCAGCCCGGGCGCGTGGGCGTACACCCGCAGGGTCGCCAGCGGGCCGGTCAGCCCGCACGACGCGCAGCGACAGTCCGCGGCGGACACCTCCACGGCGAAGACGTCCCGCAGCGGACCGGCAAGTTGGTTGCCGTCCAGATACTGCTCATCGATCATGTCAACCTCCGGTGGGCCCGAACCGCTCGGTCCGGACCCGGCTCGGGTCGTGACCGAGGGCGACGAGAATGTCGGCGACCGCCTCGACGAAACCGGTCGGGCCGCAGACGTAGCAGGCCGGTTCGAGGTCTGCCGGCCATCCGTTGCTGTTCACGTCGGCGACGGTGATCCGGTGCGGGCTGCCGGGCCAGTCCGCCGGAGCCTCGCGGGTGTAGAGATGGAAGACGTCCAATCCCTGGTCGTCCCGGACCCGGCGGCGCAACTCGTCGGCGTAGTAGACGTCCTCGCCGGTGCGGGCCGAGTAGATCAGCCGGAACGGCGTCCGGCTGCCCGCCGCGCGCCGGGCCCGCACCATCGCCATCAGCGGCACGACGCCGGACCCGCCGCCGACCAGCAGCACCGGCGCGGTGTCCGCGGGCCGCCAGACGAACCACCCGCCGAGCGGTCCGCGGATCTCCACCGGGTCGCCGACCGCGAGGCCGTCCAGCAGGTACGGCGACACCTCACCGTCGGGCACCCGCTGCACGGTCAGCTCGATCCGGTCGTCGCCGGCCGACCCGGCGATCGAGTACGACCGCTCGGCGCGGTAGCCGTCCTCGGCGGTCAGCCGCACGTCGACGTGCTGCCCGCCCAGGTGTCCGGGCCAGCCCGGCACCTCGAGCACCAGCGTGCCGGCCGTCGCTGTCTCGTCCCGGCGCTCGACCAGCCGGGCCACCCGCCAGCCCGACCGGCCGGCGGTCAGTCGCCCTGGTACCGCTGCTCGCGCCACGGGTCACCGTAGTGGTGGTAGCCGGCGGTCTCCCAGAAACCGGGCTCGTCCTGGTCGGTCAGTCGGATGCCACGCACCCACTTCGCGGACTTCCACAGGTACAGGTGCGGTACCAGCAGCCGGGCGGGCCCACCATGCTCGGGCGGCAGGTCCTCCCCGTCGTACCGGTGGACGATCCAGGCCTGCCCGTCCCGCAGGTCGTCCAGCGGCAGGTTGCTGGTGTAGCCGCCGTACGAGTGCACCAGCGCGTAGTCGGCGCCGGTGTCCACGTCGGCCAGCAGGGTGTCCAGCGAGACGCCCTCCCAGCTGGTGCCGAGCTTGGACCAGCGGGTGACGCAGTGCAGGTCGACGGTGGGCGTCTCGCCGGGCAGGGCCATCAGCTCCGGCCAGGACCAGCGGTGCTCGTCACCGGTCTCGGTGGTGATGACGAACTCCCAGCGGTCCGGCGTGACCCGGGGCGTGGGGCCGGCCGACAGCACCGGGAAGTCCTCGACCAGGTACTGCCCGGGTGGCAGGTCCGGCGTACCGGTGCGGCGCCGGCCCTGGAAGCCGGGTGACACGATGCCCATCCGCCAGTCGTACCACTCGGGCAGGTGTCGCGAATGCCGGATGGCCGCAATTGATCGGCCGCCGTGGCCGCGGCCCCGCGCTGCCGGCCCGCCGGTGCGGTCAGTCCTGGCCGGTTGTGACGGGTTGCCGGGTCCGGGTGGCCCGGAGGCTGGTCAGGGTGACCACCACCAGGATCCCGATGATCACGCCGAGCGAGGCCAGCGTCGGGATCTGCGGCACCGCGGACCAGACCCCGTGCGCCCAGTGCAGCGCCAGCTTGAGGCCGATGAAGGCGAGGATGATCGCCAGGCCGAAGCTGAGGTGCACCAGCCGGGACAGCGCGGCGTGCAGGACGAAGTACAACGCCCGCAGGCCGAGCAGGGCGAACGCGTTCGTGGCGAAGACCAGGTACGGGTCCTCGGTGATGCCGTACACGGCCGGGACCGAGTCGACGGCGAAGACGATGTCGGTGGCCAGTACGGCGACCGTCACCACGGCCAGCGGGGTGAGCGCCCGCCGCCCGCCGACCCGGGTGGTCAACGCCGGGCCGTGGTATTCGTCGGTGACCGGCATGAACCGGCGCAGCAGCCGCACCGACCGCATCTTCGACACGTCCACCTCCGGCTGGTGCCCGGACAGCGCGTCCCGCAGCAGCTTGACCGCGGTGGCGATGAGGATCGCGGCGAACAGCAGGAAGGCCCAGTCCAGGCTCTGCAGGGCGGCGGCCCCGAGCGCGATGAACACCGCGCGCAGCACCAGCGCCCCGGCGATGCCGTAGAGCAGCACCCGTTGGGCCAGCGCGGCCGGCACGGCGAACGCGGCCAGCAGCAGCATGAAGACGAACAGGTTGTCGACCGACAGCGACTTCTCGACCAGGTAACCGGTCAGGTACTCGACGCCCTGCGCGCCACCGAACCGCCACCAGAGGAAGAGGCCGAAGACGAGCGGCAGAGCGATGTAGAACGCCGACCAGCCGAGCGCCTCGCGCATCGAGACCTCGTGCGGTCGGCGGGTGACCAGGAAGTCGAGCACCAGCAGGGCCAGCACCCCGACGATGGTGACCGTCCAGAGGACGGGGCTGCCGACCGACGTGAGCGTGCTGGCGGCGAGAGTGCTGGGACCGGTCATCGGGGCTCCTCGAACATGAAGAAATGTTCGAGGTCTCCTTCACCCGCCGGGGCGGGTGACCACCCGGGGCGCGCGTGCGCGGCCGTACTGACCGGGATGGTGCTTGGGAAGTACTCCCCTCGGGCTCCCAAGCTAGGGCACCCCGGTCCGGCTGGCAAGGACGGCGGCTGGGAGTTCCCTGGGAACGCGCCGTGATCCGCCGAGGGCCACGGTTGTCCTATCGTGGCCCGGTGACCGACGACACGATCACCACCGGTGGCCCGCTGACCGGCGTACGGGTGGTGGAGCTGGCCGGCATCGGGCCGGGCCCGTTCGCGGCGATGATGCTGGCCGACATGGGCGCCGACGTGATCCGGGTGGACCGGACCGCCGAGGTGCACCCGGCGGCGTTCGGCACGCCGCACCCGGATCTGCTCCTGCGCGGCCGGCGCTCGATCGGCGTGGACCTGAAGCACCCGGACGGCCGGTCGACGGTGCTGGAGCTGGTCCGGCGGGCGGACGTCCTGGTCGAGGGTTTCCGTCCCGGGGTGACCGAGCGGCTGGGCCTCGGCCCGGACGACTGTCTCGCGGTCAACGCGGCGCTGGTCTACGGCCGGATGACCGGCTGGGGGCAGGACGGCCCGAACGCCCCGTACGCCGGGCACGACATCGACTACCTGGCGCTGACCGGCGCGCTGCACGGCATCGGCCGAGCCGGTGACCGCCCGGTGCCGCCGATGAACCTGCTGGGCGACTTCGGCGGGGGCGCGATGATGCTCGCCTTCGGGGTGGTCTGCGCGCTGCTCGACGTCCGGGCCGGCGGTGCCGGTCAGGTCGTGGACGCCGCCATCGTGGACGGCGTGTCGCTGCTGTCCACCCAGATCCACGCGCTGCGCCGGATGGGCATGTGGCGGGACCCGCGCGGGGTGAACCTGCTCGACGGTGGCGCGCCGTTCTACGACACGTACGAGTGTGCCGACGGCCGGTATCTCGCGGTCGGCGCGCTGGAGCCCCGCTTCTACGAGGAGTTGGTCCGCCGCACCGGGTTCCAGCCGCCCGAGGGCGAGGGTGGGGACCGCACCGACCCGGGCCGGTGGCCGGTGGCCCGGGAGCACTGGGCGGCGCTGTTCCGCACCCGTACCCGGGACGAGTGGGCCGACCTGTTGGAGCGTACGGACGCCTGCGTGGCGCCGGTGCTCGACTGGCGGGAGGCGCCCGGGCATCCGCATCTGGCCGCCCGGCGGGTGTTCGTCACCCCGGACGACGGGGTGGAACAGCCCGCCCCGGCGCCCCGGTTCAGCCGCACGCCGGGCGCCATCCGCCGGCCGCCGCCGCAACCGGGCGAGCACACCGACGAGGTGCTGCGCGAGGCGGGCCTGGCCGACGACCGGATCGCCGCCCTGCGGGCCGCCGGGGCGGTCGCCTGACACCCGGTCCTAGCCCTGGCGGGTGACCGGCGCGGGTTGTGCGAGGTCGCGGAAGTCGGCCGGCAGGTCGGCGGTCAGCTCGTCGAACCCGCCGCCGGGCAGCGCCTCACGCAGGGTGGCGAACACCGCTCGTACGCCGGTCTCGGCCGCCGGTCCGGGCAGTCCCGCCTCTCGGCCGACCCGGCGGATCAGCTCGTCGGCGGTGAACGCCTCGGCGGTCTCGTCCGGCGGGCGGAGCAGCCCCTGCAACGGCTTGGGCAGCTGCGCGGCCAGGTCCAACGCCTCGCCGGCGGTGATCCGCTCGTTGAGTGCCTCCAGGGTGACCCGGGTCAGGTCGACCGCCTGCTCCGACGGCAGGTCCGTGCGCCGGGCGACCAGGTCGATCATCGTGTCGTAGTCCATTCCCGTCCCTCCTGTCCGCCGGTCTCCCGCGGGCCGGACGCCGGTTTCCGGAAGCCGTGCGTGCGACCGGCCCGGCGCCTCGCCCCGCGGCTACCCCACACCGGTACGGACAAACCGTCACCGATCCGGGCGGGTACGGCGTAATCAGCGCGGTACCGGGTATCCGCTGCCACCGCGGCCGACGAGGTGAGGAGCGCGACGCTATGGCGACCGACGACGAGGTGACGCAGTACCTCTCGGCGATGGACTATCCGGCCGACAAGGAGGCGATCATCCGCGAGGCGCAACGGGTGGGAGCGCCGTACGAGGTGCTGCGCGCGCTGCGGGCCCTGCCGCCGGTGCAGTACGCCAACACCAACCAGGTGGTCCGGTCGGCGCGGACCGAACCGGCGCCCGAGGTGGGCGCGGCCGAGCGGGCCGCGAAGACCAGGGACAAGCGGCACCGGCGGGTCGCCCGGGACCTGCGCAGCATCTGAGGCCGCCCGTGACGCCGGGGCCGGCCGGGACCAACCGTCGGGTCGAACCGCCCCGGGCGACCACCGCGGCGGTGCAACTGGTCACGATGGTGCTCGCCGGCGTCGTCGCCGGTGGCCTGTTCGCGGTGTTCACCTCGCCGGCCTACGCGCCGTTGATCGGCTGGGACGTGGCCGCGACGCTCTATTTGATCCGCACCTGGTACACGATCTGGCCGATGAGTTCGGCCCAGACGGCCCGGCTGGCGCTGCGCGAGGACGCCAGCCGGCCGCTGCGCGACGTGCTGCTGCTGTCGGCCTGCCTGACCAGCCTGGTGGCGATCGGCTACGTGCTGGGCACCGCCGGGGAGATCCGGGGCTACGCCCGGGCGCTGCACATCGTCCTGGGCATCGCCAGCGTGTTGCTGTCCTGGGGCGTCGTGCACACGGTCTTCACCACCCGGTACGCCCGGCTCTACTACACCGGCATCGACGGTGGGATCAACTTCAACCAGAAGACCCCGCCGTGCTACTCGGACTTCGCCTATGTCGCGTTCACCATCGGGCTGACCTTCCAGGTCTCCGACACCAACATCACCCACCACGACGTACGCGCCACCGCGCTGCGGCACGCCCTGCTGTCGTACCTGTTCGGGGCGGTGATCATCGCGGCGACGATCAACCTGCTCGCCGGACTGGTGCGCTGACGGCGCGGCGGGCGTCCGGCGGCGGGATAGGTGTTCGGCGCCGCGGCTGCGTTCTCGGGCGCGGCCGGCGAGCCACTGCGGTACCGGACGAGGTGCCCTGGCCACGCACCGCATGCACGACCGGGGCACCACGTCCGGGCGAACCCCGACGACCTCCGGGCGCCCGAACCGGGCGCACTCGCCGGGCGGTGGATGGCTCGACACGACCTGGTGGGCCATCGCTGCCGGCCTTCAGCATACGGGCCGGTAACCCCTGCTCGGAGGCGGTTTGCGAAAAATGCTCAGGCGCCGGCCAGGCGCCGCACCTCGGCGTACCGGTTCTCCAGATCCGTCCGGGCCAGCGCGCCGACCAGCCAGGCCAACCGCTCGCTGCGCGGGCTGCCGGCCAGGTCGGCCAGGTCGTCGGCGGACCGGCCCAGACCCAGCCGGCGGGCGGCGACCAGCGCCCGCCGGTCCGCCACCGGCGCCGCCTCACGCCACACCGCCTGCGCCTCCCGCAGGAACAGGTCGACCACCTCGTCGTCCACCCCCGGCAGCCGGTTCAGCAGGGCCCGTTCCCGACCCGGCTGGTAGCGGGCCTCGACCCGCAGCCGGCGCAGGTCGCCCCGGTACCGGTCGACCACGGTACGGGCCAGGTCGCCGAGCGTGACGGACAGCTCCGCCGCGTCGGACCGCCGGCCCGCGTCCCGCAGTACGGCCGTCCGCGTCTCGGCGAGCGAACGGGCCATCCGGGCGGCGCTGTCCCAGCCCTGGTCCCGCAGCGCCGTGGCGGCCGCGACGGCTCGCCGGAAGTCGCCGCGCTGACGCAGCAGGATCGACAAATAGAGCAGCTGGAACAGGCTGGCCGGGTTGTTGGTGACCCGGAAGCCGTACTCCTCGGCGAAGCCGCGGGAACCGCCCACCAGGCGGCGTACCACGCGTTTGCGCTGCTCGGTGTCCGCGATCGTCATGGTGGTCATGCCCCGCGACTACCCGCAACGACCCCCGCCACGCCACCGGGCGCGGACCGAAGGCCCCGTCGAGGACCGTGGCCCGGATCGGCCCTCGGCAGGGCCATTTCGCGCCACGGTCTTCAGAAGCGGCCGTGCCGGTCGCGGGGTTTGAGGCGGACGCCCGGCATGTCCGGTGCCGGCAGGGAAGCGCTGTCGTCGGCGGCGACGGTGCCGAAGCGGCGGCCGGCCATCCAGTCCTCCCGGGCCTCGACGATCTCCTCGTGCGACCGGCCCACGAAGTTCCACCACATCACCAGCGGCGACTCGAACGGCTCACCGCCGAGCAGCACCAGCCGGGTATCCGGCGCGGCACCGGACACGGTCAGTTCGGTCCGGTCGGTGCCCAGGTACAGCAGGGTGCCCGGGGCCAGCTCGACGCCGTCGACCTCGGCCCGGCCGGACATCGCCAGCACGCCATACTCGAAGTCGGGCCGCAACGGCAGCCGGCCGGCGCCACCGGTCGGCAGGTGCAGCTGCGCGCCGAGCAGCGGGCTGTAGGCGCGGGCCGGCGCCCGGACCCCGGCAAGCTCGCCGACCAGCACGGCGACCGCCAGGTCACCGTCCCGCCACCCCGGCACCGTCGGATGATGGTCGAACGCCGGCGGGTCGGCGCGGGCGTCGTCGGGCAGCGCGACCCAGAGCTGCAGGCCGTGCATGACGGCCGGTCGGTCGGGTGGGGACTGCTCGGAGTGGGCGATGCCCCGGCCGGAGGTCATCAGGTTGAGCTGACCTGGCCGGATCAGTTGGTCGTTGCCGAGACTGTCGCGGTGCCGGATCGTGCCCTCGACCAGCCAGGTGACGGTCTGCAGGCCGATGTGCGGATGCGGCGGCACCTGCATGCCGGGCCGGCCGGTGACGTCGTCCGGGCCGAAGTGGTCGACGAAGCACCAAGCGCCGATCATCCGGCGCCGGCGGTGCGGCAGGAGGCGACGCACCGTGGTGTAGCGGCCGAGGGGTACGTCGTGGCCGGGGAGCAGGACGCTGCCGGGTTCCCCGGGGGTCGGCTCGTCGGTCGGGGTCCGGGTGTCGGCGGGCATCGGTTCGGTGACGCTCACGGGTCGACTGTACGTCGCTGGCTGGCTGTCTTCAGAGGCTCTGGTTGGGTCGGTGGTCCTGGCCTGGCTTGTGGTTGGGGGGTGGGCCGGCGTGCCCGGCGTGGCCCGTCAGGCTTGATGTCCACGCCGGGCACGCCGGCCCACCCTCGCCGTGACCATCCGGGCCGCGACCAGCGGATGCCGAAAAAGGGCCGGGACCCCGGTGGTACGGGATCCCGGCCCTTTCGGTTGTTGTCTTAGCTGTTCCAGTACTGGGTGACCAGGTCAGCGGCCTGGGTCTCCCACTGGGCGTAGGCG